>CACYWX010000490.1 GCA_902778205.1 uncultured Ruminococcus sp.
CTTCTTCCGCAGCGCGGCGAAGGTGCTCCGGCCCGGCGGAAGGCTGATCCTGCGGGACTACACGGCCTCCGCGCCGCTCCTCTGGCTCATGAATCACACCGAAATGCCCCTGGCCAACCTGGTCGGCCACGGAGACGTGGGAGCACGGTCCCTAAAGGAGGTCCGAAAGCTGGCCGAGGCCGCCGGATTCCGGGTGGAGACCCTGGAGAAGCAAAGGAAGTTCCGGCTCCATATGACGGCCCGGGTATAGAGGAATCCCTTGCCATCGGCGGCGGGATATGGTATAATGGGGGCGGATCAGAAATACTGTCAGGAGGTCTGCCCCATGTTCCAGTCCCTGTGGATCACCCATCCGGACGCCGTGTATTCGGACAACCGGATCTATCTCTTCCGGAAAGCCTTCCGCCTGGAATCCTCTCCTTCCTCCGCGCCCCTGAACATTTCCGCCGAAGCCCGGTACAAGCTGTTCATCAACGGACGGCGCGCCGCCTGCGGACCCTGCCGTTCCTCCGGGGAGGAAAAATACTACGACACCTTCGACGCCGCCCCCTATCTCAGAGAAGGGGACAACGAGGTGTTCTGCGAGGTGCTCCAGCTGGCGGACAACGCCGACATGACCAAGCCCTGCGCCGTCTACGGAGTGCGACGCTCCGGCAACATGCTGCTGGCCCTGGAGCTGGACTGCGGGGAGACCGTGGTCCGCACCGACGACAGCTGGGAGACCGCTCCCTCTCCCCGGACCTCCTTCGCCCGCCATACGGGATTTGCCTCCGCGGCGGTCTTCGAGGAGGAGGCGAAGAACGGGGAACCGGACTGGGTCGGGGCGAAGGTCGCGGCGCGGGTGGACTCCCCCCGGGAAAAGCCCTATCCCTGGGGCATCGTCAACCCCATGTTCGTCATTCCCCGCCCCATCCCCATGCTGTATCAGAAGGACGTGCCCTTTGCCGACGGCGGGGACGGCTTCCTCATCGCCGACGAGCTGACCTTCGGCTATCCGCGCTTCACCTTCGAGGGTCACGGCTCCGTCCGGATCACCTACGCGGAGTCCTTCGGAAGCGGCGGCGAGAAAAAGGACCGTCTGGACCGCTCCCTGTCCTTCGGCGGCGTATACGACACGCTGGAGGCAGACGGCACGACGGAATTCGAACCCTTCTGGCCCCGGTGCGCCCGGATCATCCGGATCGAGGCGGAAGGAGACGCGCGGCTGACGTCCTTCGTCTTTACCGAGACCGGCTATCCGCTGGAGCTCCCCCGGGACTGCGATTTCGGCGCGGAGGCGGACAACCGGCTCTGGAAGATCTCCGCGGCCACCCTCATGCGGTGCATGCAGGAGACCTACGAGGACTGCCCCTATTACGAGCAGCTCCAGTATGCCATGGACACGTCCCTGCAGATGCTGTTCAACTATCAGCTGACGGGCGACGACGCCCTGGCCCGGAAGGCGATCCGGGACTTCCGCCTGTCCCAGCGGGCGGATGGCCTGCTCTCCAGCCGCTATCCCACGGTGGAGGCCCAGTACATCCCGTCCTTCTCCTTCTACTACATCTTCATGGTGTCCGAGCATTACAAGCGCTTCGGCGACCGGGCCCTGGTACGGGAGAATCTCCGGGCCGTGGACGGTGTGCTGGAGTGGTTCTCCGGATGCCTGGACGAGACCGGGCTTCTGCGCCGGACCATGTACTGGGACTTCGTGGACTGGGCCATCACCTGGGGACGCTCCGCCGGCGAGCCCGAGACCGGGGACGACTGCCACAAGGCCATCGTTTCCGCCATGTACGTCTGGATCCTGCGTCTGGCGGCGGAGCTGGCGGAGGCGGGAGGACGGACTTCGGCGGCGCTGGAATACCGGAACCGTGCGGACCGTACCGCCGACGCCGTGGAAGCCCTCTGCTGGGACGAGGAGCGCGGCCTCTACGCCGACGAGACGAAGCACCGGTATTTCAGCCAGCAGATGCAGGTCTGGTGCGTGCTCTCCGGCCTGGCCGACCGGGTTGAGGGACGCGCCCGCCGGATCATGGAGAACGCCCTGGGTCTTGACACGAAATGCACCTTCGCCTATGCCTACTTCTGGTTCCGGGCGCTGGAGCGGGTCGGTCTCTACGCGGAGTCCGAGACCATGATGAACCGGCTGAGAGCGCTTCCGGAGCTGAACTGCACCACGATCCCCGAGACGCCGGACGCCCCCCGGAGCGAATGCCACGCCTGGGGAGCCGTCGCCATCTACGAGTTCGCGGCGGTGGTGCTGGGCGTGCGAACCGTTTCCGCGGCGGACAAATCCCTCCGGATCGCCCCGCGCATCGAAGGCAGGACCCACGCTTCGGGCACGGTCTTCACCGGATGCGGTCCCGTATGGGTGAGCTGGACGGTGAAGAGGAGCGTCTTTACCCTGACGTTGAAGTCCTCCGGCGAGGCGAGGAAGGAAATCGTTCTCCCGGACGGCCGGGTGATCGTGACCCACGCCTCGGAGACCACCCTCACGGCAGAGGTGTGAGGGCTTAAAGGGATATTTAT
>CACYWX010000491.1 GCA_902778205.1 uncultured Ruminococcus sp.
AGAGACTGGTCAGAATCGCACGAAAGGATGAGTCGTGGTATCACTCTGACCGAAGAACAGACAATGGAGATGACAAAGGCGGCGGCGTCGCCGGGACTGTAACCCGAGGATACGGGCGTTTTGGTCATGGTCAATACCTCCAGCACTTCGCCGGAGGCCATGTTGGACGTGATTGCGCCCCCCGCATAGTGCAGGGTGGCCTGATTATAGAAAACTGCCATAGTCTGATTCCTCCTGAAATCTGCGGAGTCTTGCTCCGCAGTCCATACTATGTCAGAGACGCGAGCCGTGTGAAAAGCATCCAGAGCCTCCCGGAACGGCTGAGGCGCAGGGACATGAAAGGGGATCACAATGAAAGCACAGAACATGCCGTCACAGCCGCCGGCGCTGCCCGCATGTATCCGGGAACGCCTGGGAGACCGGATCCCGCAGCCTGATCGGGTGGGAATGTCCGGCGCCAGTGTGTGGATTTATTCCGATATGGTGCTCAAGATCCAACGGGCCGGAACGGAAGCCGCCCGGGAGTGGGAGATGCTCAAATGGCTCCGGGGCCGCCTGCCGGTGCCGGAGGTGCTGGCATATACCGTGGAGAACGGCATCAGCTATCTGCTTATGTCCCGTCTGCCGGGGGTCATGGCCTGCGACTCGTATTATATGGAAAAGCCGGAGCTGCTGACAGATCTGCTGGCCCGGGCGCTGGAGATGCTCTGGGCGGTGGACCCGTGGGACTGTCCCCTCTCCGTCCGGCTCCGACCATGTAGTCGTGAGGAAGCGTGACCTCCTCCTTTTTCCCGTAGACCTCGCAGGTCCATCCGCTGTTAAAGGGCGTTTTCTTCATGATAATCCTCCGCTCCGCTGTCTTTGTCGTCTCCACCCCCGGCCGGGGCTTCGACGCGCTTTTCGTAGGCGATCCGCCGGGCTCCGTCCGCAAGATGAATGATGCCGCAGGGGGTATAGCCGTTCTTCTCCAGCATCCGGCGCATGACGGCGTTTCCCTCGTGGGTGTCCACCCGCACGGAGAGAAGTCCCGCCTCCCGCGCCGCGTCCTCCGCGTATCCCATGAGCAGGGAGGCCGCGCCGGAGCCCCGGTATTTCACGTCTACGGCGATCCGGTGCACCGTCATGTACCGGCGACAGCCGTTCCCCGTGAGCCAGGCCCCGTCCTCGATCACGTCGTAGGTGGGCTCCCCGTCCGGGATCAGGGTGCAGACCCCGGCGATCTCCCCGCCGTCGGTGAGGACCGCCCGGGACACCCCCGCCGCCGCGTCCTCCTCCGCGATTTTGAGATCGGGATAGCCGTTCTGCCACTGATCGATCCCAAGGTCCGCGATGGTTCCCCTGGCTTCGTCGAACAGAGCGGCGACCCGTTTCGCTTCCTCCGGCATTACCGGACGCACGGTCATATTCATCCCCCGCTTTCTTCCTGCATTGTAGCATAATCCCCCCGCCTCGTCAAGTTGTTTCCCCTCTTTTGGCGGAAAACCTTGCAATCCCCGGGGAAATCCGCTATAATGAAACAGGAAACGAACCATTACCGGAGCGGCGTCATGACGGGCTGTGTCTTCAACATCCAGAAATTCTCCATCCACGACGGACCGGGCATCCGCACCACGGTCTTTCTCAAGGGCTGTCCCCTGCGCTGTCTCTGGTGCCACAATCCGGAGGGCCTGTCCCGGGAGAGGGAGATCGAATTCGAGCCGACGAAGTGCATCGGGTGCCGGGCCTGCGAAGCCGCCTGTCCCCGGGGCTGTCATTCCTTCGACGGGGAGGGCCGCCACCTCTATGACCGGACGGCCTGTACCCGGTGCGGAGCCTGCGTGACGGCCTGTCTGCCCGGAAGCCTCAAAAACGTGGGGAACGAGATGACCGTGGACGAGGTCATGAAAAAGGTCATGGCGGACAAGATCTTCTACGACACCAGCGGCGGCGGCATGACCGTCTCCGGCGGCGAGCCCTTCTTCCAGCCGGATTTCACCCTGGCCCTTCTCCGGGCGGCGAAGGAGGAGGGACTGCATACGGCGGCTGAGACCTCGGGCTTCTGCTCCCGGGAGACGATCCGCTCGGCCCTGCCCCTTTTGGACCTGTTCCTCTTCGATTACAAAGCCACGGGAGACGAGCTCCACCGGAAGCTCACCGGCGTGCCGCAGACCCCGATCCTTTCCAACCTCCGGGCTCTCAGCGAGGCCGGCGCGAAGATCGTCCTCCGCTGTCCCATTATCCCGGGAGCCAACGACACACAGGAGCATTTCGCCGCAATCGCCGCCCTGATGGAAACCACGCCGGGCATTGAGCACGCGGACCTCGAGCCCTACCATCCCCTGGGCACCGGCAAGGCGCCGAAGATAAAACAGCGGTTCATTACTTCTTAGATCTGCTCAAAGCGATGAACTTAGCGATCTGTAAAATGCAGATCAGCGCCAGGGCGACGATCGCGATGATGAGGATCACCGAACTGTTGACCGTAGCGATACCGGTGTCGCCGGAACTCCACGTCA
>CACYWX010000492.1 GCA_902778205.1 uncultured Ruminococcus sp.
CAGGGGCCGCCGTCCATGCCGGAGGTGCATCCGGAGCTGCTTTGCGAAGAGGTACGGTCGGGAAGGCCGTGGGCGGAAAGGAAGGGATGAGGGATGCCGAAATACATTGATGCAGAGGCCTTGAAAGCGGTCATGGTCTTTAGTCAGAAAACCGGAAATCTGACAGTTCCGGAGATGCGGGACATCCTTTCGCTCATCGACTCCGTTCCTGCCGCAGACGTGGAGCCGAGTCGGAGGTGGATCCCGGTGACGGACCCCGAAAACCTCCCGAAGCGCTCCACGCCGTGCCTTGTGGCGTGCAATCAGTGGGGCGGCGAGACTGTGCGGAAGGCCACATGGCTGGCATCGGAAAGAATATTCCACGAGAACGGACGGGACATCACGGAGTACGTGACGCACTGGATGGATTCGCCAAGAGCGCCGGAGGAGGTACGGTCGGGGAGACCGTGGGCGGGAAGGAAGGGATAAGGGATGGCGAACTTTGAAGGAAGCTGTCCGTACTGCGGGCAGGTCAATTTGTCCGGCGAGGATCCGCGGCTGCTGTGCGGGTGTCGCGATGCGGTGAAGTTCCGGAGAATCGTTTCCGCATTGCGGGGAGTCTGGTCCGCGGATGGTCCGGAAGAGGATGAAGACACTGAGCTGCTGTCGTGCTTCGCGCTGATCGCGCACAACATCTGCCGGAAGAAGATCGACTCTGCCGCCTTGAAACTGGCGGACGGCGCGGTGCTCAAGATCGGCAAGAAAGTCTCGTGGGTTCAGAAGATCGAGCGGGAGGAGAAGGTCTAATGGCGAACTTCAATTTCAACAAGGTGATCCTCGGCGGGAGGCTGACGGCGGATCCGGAGCTGAAGACGACGCCCGGCGGGGTCTCCGTCACCGTCTTCACCGTGGCCGTCAACCGGAGGAGCGCGAAGGAGTTCGCGGATTTTCTGAACGTCATCGCCTGGCGGCAGACGGCGGAGTTCGTCACGCGGTATTTCAGAAAGGCGTCGTCGATCTGTGTGGTCGGATCGGTGCAGTCCCGGAGCTGGACGGACAAGAACGGAGTGAAGCAGTTTGCGACGGAAATCGTGGCGGACGAGGCGTACTTTGTGGACAAGCTCTCCGAGGCTCCGGGATTCCGGAACAACTCGGATGTGATTGTGGATGGAAGATTCGCGCAAAGCGCGAACTTCAGGAGTTCGCCAGAGGCGAATCTCCGCCCATCGTCGCCCGCGCTGGCCGGGATCAATCCCGACGCGGCTCCGGGGAAGGCGCAGGCGCAGGCGTTCAGCACGCCGGGGGCGCGGGCCGGGATCGCGGAGGGCGAGAGCGACATGGACGGCGAGCTGCCGTTCTGAGTGATGCGTTCGCTGAACGAACGTTTACAGTGAACAGCGATGAGGCTCCGCCGTTTATACTCCTTCACTGCGCGGAGCGGATCATAACTGTTTTTGCGGGGAGGGATTGACGATGAAGAGAGTGAAGCGGCGGACGTTCTCCGGCGTGGTGTGCGAGCAGGAGGTCTACACGATCCCGGACCGGGCGGATCCGAAGAAGGCGGCATACCATCCGCGCTTCGAGAACGCCGAGGACCGCGCGCGGCACCGGAACGAGATGTCGAGGCGGAACCACACGCGGCTCTTCAACGCCAATTTCTCCCCGGAATCCCTTTATTCCACACTGACGTTCGATTCCGAAAACGAATGCCACGACGCGAAAGAGTGCCGGCTCCTCAGGGACCGGTACTTTCGCCGTCTCAGGCGGGCCTGTCCGGACGGGGTGATCTTCCTCTACTACGGGCAGGGGAAGAACACGCACCGGTTTCACCTGCACATGGTGACGGACGGGATACCGGAAGAGATTATAAAGAAGAAATGGACGTTCGGCTCCGTCTCGCGCGTGGATCACCTCAGAGAGCACTGCGTCTACGACGGCGTGGATCACGGGCCGGACTACACGGGGCTGGCGAACTACCTCTTCGATCACTGGCGCGAGGAGTTCGGCGGACACCGGTTCAAGTGCTCCCGGAATCTGAAACGTCCGGAGCAGGAGGATCCGCGGGAGGCGAAGCGGGTTTACACCGAGGAAAAGCCTCCGCGGGCTCCGAAGGGTTACATACTGGTCGAGACGAAATCCAATCAGTACGGATACCTGTATTTCAAATATATCAAGGTGCCGGCCGCGCAGGACTGTGAGAATCCGAAGCGGCGGTGCTGAGCCTTGTAAATGAGTAAGGTTTTATGACCGGAGGAGGCGGAGGGAGTTCTACAATGCACGAAGGGAGGCGGAGGACGGCGTGAGCGAGAGCAAGAGGGACAGAGATAGAGCAACCGAGGCGTTCAGACGGTGGGCGCGGGCGGGGTGTCCGGAGCTTGACAAAATCAGAGACGGCAGGGGCGCGGAGGATCTTCGGGCCTGTGTCGCTGTGTTCGACGTTCTCGGGCACAGTCAGCAGAGGAGGACGAACTTCCCTGCCTTCGAGATCGAGCGCGCTGTCCGGGACGTGTACAT
>CACYWX010000493.1 GCA_902778205.1 uncultured Ruminococcus sp.
ATGACCCGCAGATAGTCGTGGGAATTCCCGAAGATGTCCGGCGGGAACTCCATGAGGGTCAGCATCCGGTCCAGAAAAACGGAGGTCACCGCCGCCAGAACGACAGCGGACACGGCGGAGAGCAGGACGATGTTGGCGATGCACCGCCCCAGAAGGGACCGGTTCCCCTCTCCGAAGGCCTGAGCCGCCGGGATGCAGAAGCCGGCGCAGATGCCGTTCACGAAGCCGATCACCAGAAAGGTCAGGGCTCCCGTCGCTCCCACCGCCGCCAGGGCGTCCGTTCCGACGATCTTGCCCACCACCGCGGCGTCGGCCATGTTGTAGAACTGCTGCATCAGGTTCCCCGCCAGAATCGGCAGGCAGAATCGCAGCATCAGGGGAAGCGCCGGACCGGAGGTGAGGTCCAGAACGGCGCGGTTATGAGATTTATCCATGGTTATTCGCTCCGCGGACCGGATCCCGGGGGATCAGCTCTCCGCGTTTTTCTTTTCCGCCCTTGCCTTGAGCAGATTGTAGGCCAGAACGCCGCAGACCACCACGGCCGCTCCCGCCAGCGTCAGTCCCCTCATGCGCTCTCCCACCGCCAGCGCCGCGAACACCGGGTTCAGCACCGGCTCCAGCATGCTGATGAGGGAGGCCGTCAGCGGGGGCGTCTTCTCCAGACCCTCCGCCATGAACACATACGCCGCGCCGAACTGGAAGAGCCCGATGCAAAGGATCCCGAGAACCGCCGGCCCGGTCCACACCACTCCCTCCCCGAACATCCAGGGGAGACCCGTCACGGCGCAGAACACGCATCCGAAAAACACCGAGGAGAGGTTGTCGGCTCCCTTCCACTGCTTCATCATGAAGACCAGCGCCCAGGTAACGCCGGACACCAGCGCCGTGATGTTGCCGACGACGGTTCCCGCACCTCCCCGGAGGGAATCCGCGAAAAAGAGGACCACCCCGCAGAGCAGGACGAAGGTCGCGCCGATGTCCAGCTTCGTGGGCTTCACCCGGAAGATGGCCCACATCAGCAGGATGATGAAGACCGGCGCGGTGTACTGCAGGAGAATGGCGCAGGCCGCGGTGGTCAGCTTGTTGGAGATCACGTAGAGGGTGGAGGTGGCGCCCATGGCAAAGCCTCCCAGAAGCACCGCCCGGTTCACCACGATCCGGTGTCCACGGAGCTTCATGTAGGTAAAGAGCACCAGCCCCGCGATGACGGACCGGGCGCAGCTGATGGCCATGGGATGCCACGGCACCAGCTTCACCAGCATGCCGCCCAGGGAGAACAGCAGGGACGCGGCCACCATGCAGAGAGGGGCGAGATTCCGCTCCTTCCTCACGGCCGTTTTCGTTTCATCCGCCATGACCGCCTCACAGGGTATGCACCGGAACCAGCGCCGGGCAGTCCACCATCTTCAGGCCGAATTTCTCCTTCATCTCCATGGCTACGGCATAGGAGGGCCCGTCGTAGGCCATGTCCGCGGAATGGGCGTCGCAGCCCGTGCAGACCGGCGCTCCCATCTCCCCGCACAGGGCGAAGAAACGGTCGTGGGGATAGGCCCGGTGATCCCGGATCCCCAGAAGATTGATTTCCAGCGGCACGTTCAGCTTCTTGGCGTGCTCGATGAGCCGTCCGTAGTGCTTCTCGAAGACGGCGGCGTCCCCCACGTAGTTCATCAGGTCCGGATGGGCCACGTAGGTGAAAACCCCGGTGTCCAGCCCCTCGATGACCTGATCCACGTACTGGACGAGATCCGCCTCGTTCTCCGTGGTCCGGCCGGAGTACTTCCCTTCCATTTCGTTTTCCAGGAAGTGCTGGCCCATAATGACGTAGTCCACGGGATAGGACGTGATGTTTTTGAGAAAATCCCGGAAGCAGCGGGGATAGTACTCCGCCTCGTACCCGATCTTCACGTCGATGCGGCCCCGGTATTCCTCCCGCAGGGCCAGAAGGGTCGTCACATAGTCCTCCGTCTGGTCCACCCGCATCCGGAAGCCGGACCGGTAGCCGTCCGGGAAGGGATAGGGAGCGTGGTCGGCGAACCCGAAAACCTTCAGACCAGCGGCCAGCGCGTTCTCGATATATTCCCGCTCCGTCCCCGACGCATGATTGCAGCGGACGGTGTGGGCGTGCAGATTGCAGATCATTCCCATGTCAGTCTCCGGAAAGCCCCGTATTCCGCGCGCCCCGGACTCCCGGATCCACGCGGTCGGCTTCCCCACGGTATTGTAGCACAAGAGCGGACCGGATACAATGTGGAAAGGGGAGAAGTTCGGGAGCGGAATACGGCCCGGAATTGTGCTTTTTCGCGCGAAAAAAACCGGACCGCTTTTTCAGACGGTCCGGTCCTCCCCTCCCCGCCACCGGGGAATAAGAAGGAAACGCTTCGCGTTTCCGGAATCAATGCCCCTGCGCAGGGCGAGCGCGGGGGAGGGGACCCATCTCAGAGCCGACGGGTTTGCAAGCAAACCCAGCCCCCATCCCCCGAGGG
>CACYWX010000494.1 GCA_902778205.1 uncultured Ruminococcus sp.
AGCTGGACTGCGCGGAGGAGGCGATCCTCGGAGCGGACCTGTTCCTGTACAACCGGACGAAGGGAACCGTATGGGGCGCGGCGGACGAGTTCTACTCCTGCCCCCGCATCGATAATCTGCAGTGTGCGTACACCACGCTCCTCGGCTTCATCGACGCGGCAGTCTCCGGCGAGTGCCGTTCCGTCCCCGTCTGGGCGGCTTTCGACAACGAGGAGACCGGATCCGCTACCAAGCAGGGCGCGGGCTCCCAGTTCCTGTGGGATACCCTCAGCCGGTACGGGGAATGCTTCGGGATCCGTCTGCCGGAAGCGCTGGCGGCCTCCTTCATGGTATCCGCAGACAACGGACACGCCCGCCATCCCAACCATCCCGAGCTGTCCGACGGACAGAACGCGCCTCATCTCAACGGAGGAGTGGTGATCAAGTCCAACGCCGCCCAGAAGTATACCACCGACGCCGTTTCCGCGGCTTTGTTCGGGGAGATCTGCCGCCGGGCGGAGGTTCCGGTTCAGGTCTTCGCCAACCGGAGCGACATGGCGGGAGGCGGGACCCTGGGCTCCATCTCCAACACCCACGTGGCTCTCTGCACCGTGGACATCGGCCTTGCCCAGCTGGCCATGCACTCCTCCTATGAGACGGGAGGCACGGCGGATACCGGGTATATGACCGCGGCCATGAAGGCCTTCTATCGGTCCGGGCTCCGCTTCACCGACGACGGCGTCTGCGCGCTGGACTGAAATCACAAAGGACGGGCACACATGGAGCTTTGGGATCTGTACGACAAAAACAGGAATAAGACCGGGGAGGTGGCGGTCCGCGGCGGGGAGAGGATCCCCGAGGGACGCTACCACATCGTGGTCCACGCGGCGGTGTTCAACGACCGGGGCGAGATGCTGATCCAGAGGCGCCAGCCCTGGAAGGATGTCTTCCCGGGACTGTGGGACATTTCCGTGGGCGGATCAGCCGTGGCCGGAGAGGACGCGCCCCTGGCCTGCTTTCGGGAGCTGAACGAGGAGGTCGGGCTGGCTCTGGACGAGATCCGAAACGGACGGGCGGTGTTCACCGTCAACTTCGGGGACGGCTTCGACGACTATTTCACGGCGCACTGGAACGGGGATCCCGCGTCCCTTACCCTGCAGGACAGCGAGGTGGCCGAGGCGCGGTTCGCGTCCCGGGAGGAGATCGCCGCCATGACCCGGGCCGGGACCTTCATCCCCTATCATCCCAGCCTCATGGACCTCTTGTTCCTGTACTGTGAGAAGACGTCCATCTATGACTGGAAGTGAGCGGGAGGCGGACCATGGCATATAAAGCGGTATTATTCGATATGGACGGGACGCTCCTCGACACGCTGGACGATCTGGCCGACGCGGTGAATGCCACCATGCGCCGGTTCGGATACCCGGAGCGTACAAGAGATGAGGTCCGGCAGTTCGTCGGCAACGGCGTGAACCGGCTTCTGGAGCTGGCGCTTCCCGGAGGCGGCTCCGATCCCCGGTTCGACGAGGCGGTGGCGGTGTACCGGGCCTATTACGCCTCCCATTCCGAGGGGAAGACCGGTCCCTATCCCGGTGTGTCCGAGCTGGTGGAGCGGCTGACGGCCGAGGGCATCCCCTGCGCCGTGGTGTCCAACAAGCCGGACGCCACCACAAAGCTGTTGGCAGAGAAGTTTTTCCCGGAGATCCGGGTGGCGGCCGGGGAAAATGAAGCGGGAGGCATCCGCCGCAAGCCGGCTCCGGATATGGTGTACGCCGCCGTCCGGGAACTGGGCGTCCCTCTGTCCGACTGCGTCTACGTGGGGGATTCGGAGGTGGATCTTTATACTGGCCGGGCCGCGGGGATGGACGTGATCTCCGTGCTGTGGGGCTTCCGGGACCGGGAACTGCTGGAACGGGAGGGTGCTCTCCGTTTCGCGCGGACGCCGGAGGAGCTGTACCGGGCCGTCGTCTCCTGAGACGGAGTGAAATGTAAAACCTTTTGAAATTTCGTGATTCTCTGTCGAAATCATGTTTACAAACCCCCGCGCCGATGGTATAATAGGACTGCGCGGTCCATCGACCGGCCGCGCGGGGAAGGGGCTTGTCCGACATGGTTTTCTCGAATCTGTTTTTCCTTTACGTATTTCTTCCGCTCCTGTTTCTGGCCTATTTCGTCATCAAAAACAACGCATACCGCCGCGGGGTTCTCGTGGCGTTTTCCCTGTTGTTCTATGCGTGGGGAGAACCGGTATGCGTTTTTCTGATGATCGGGCTGGTAGGCGCGGATTATCTGTTCGGACGGCTCATCGGCGCCACCAGGATCCAGTCCCGGCGGAAGCTGTGGCTCACCCTGGCCATCGTGTCGAATCTGGGGGTGCTGGGCTTTTATAAATACCTCGGCTTCTTCATCGAGACCCTGAACGCCGTGTTCAACGTGACCATCCCCGCGGTCAGCGTGACCATGCCCATCGGCATCAGCTTCTTCACCTTCCAGACCATGTCCTAGGACGCCGACGTGCAGAAGTCCTTCTTCCGGCTCCTTCTGTACGTGTCCTTCTTCCCCCAGCTCATCGCGGGACCCATCGTGCGGTACAAGGACATCGAGGCCCAGCTGGATTCCCGGTCCGTCAGCGTCAGAGAATTCAACGAGGGCCTGTTCCGCTTCTCCAGAGGTCTGGCGAAGAAAGCCCTGATCGCCGACTCCTGCGCCACGGTGATTTCGTCCCTGTACGGCCTCACGGACGTGACCCTGCTGTCCCGCTGGGGAGGAGCGGTGTTCTTCACCCTCCAGCTGTATTTCGACTTCTCCGGCTACTCCGATATGGCCATCGGACTGGGGCGCATGTTCGGCTTCCGGTTCCTCGAGAACTTCGATTATCCCCTGATCTCGAAGAGCGCGACGGAGTTCTGGCGGCGCTGGCACATATCCCTCGGAACCTTCTTCCGGGATTACGTCTATATCCCTCTGGGAGGCAACCGGCACGATCAGCAGCGCAATATCCTGGTGGTCTGGTTCCTGAC
>CACYWX010000495.1 GCA_902778205.1 uncultured Ruminococcus sp.
TCTTTGACATGATAAAATCCTCCTTGGTTTTGATTCCATTATACCATATTTCTCGGCGGATTTCTCAGTTTAGTTTGCGCTGGGATTATTCTAGCACCAGTATGACCGGAATCGGACAAAGGATCAAAGACCTGCGCAAAAAGGCTGATCTGACGCAGGACCGCCTGGCGGACTACCTCGGCGTCAGCCCGCAGGCTGTCTCCAAATGGGAGTGCGGCATAGCGGCGCCGGATCTCTCCCTCATCGCCCCGCTGTGCAAGGTGCTCGGATGCACGTCGGACGAACTCCTGGGGATCGAGGCGGAAGACGGCGCTCAAGAAGAGACGGAGGAAAGCCTTGCCTTCTTCCGGAATCCGGAAAACATCGATCCCCGCGTCCTGTACCCGAAATGTCTCTCTGCCGCGAAGGACTATCCGAAGAGCCTGTGGGTGCAGTTCTGGCTTGCGACGGCGGAAGAAGGACTTTCGGATTACGAGAAATCCGAAGAGAAAAAAGAAGAATGGCTGGATGCGGCGGAGAAACGGTATCGTCTCGTTCTGGAAGAAACAAAGGACGAAACGATCCGTTCGAATACGCTGAACAGGATGGTCTTTCTGCTCCTGAAACGCGGACGGCGGGAAGAAGCGGCGGAAACGGCCCGGCTGAGCCCGCAGGCGGATTATCTGCTTCAATTTTGTCTGGAGGGGGAGGAACGCGTTCTCCATCTGCAAAGACAGGCGAAAATGAAACTGGCGGAATTTCTCAATGTTTTCAGCTCGTTCAACCGGGACACGGATTCTCTGCCTTTGCTCGAACTGCAGGAAAAGCTGCTCGGGCTGATCTTCCCGGACGGGAATTATCTGTACTTCTATAATTGGCTGATTCCGGTGCTGGAACGGGAGGCGGTACTGCTGACACGCGCCGGAAAAGAAGAGGAGGCTGTGGAAAAACTGCGCGCGTACTGCGATGCCGAACTCGCGCGGGATGCGGTCAATATGCCGCCGGAACCGATTCCGTACACCACGCCGCTGTTCGACCGGCTGAAGCAGACGAACGACGCGCCGCTGATTGTGTCAAGCCTTCCTCTGTCTGCCCGGTTATCGTCGGAGCTTATGGGAGAGGGCCTCTTTGAAGCGCTCCGGGGTCGGGAGGATTACCTCACCCTGCTGGAGCGGTACAATCCCGGCATCCGGGATCGCCTGAAAGCCTTATCCTCCGGCAGCTCCGTTCGGTAATCCTTCCCTTGCCCCGCCCTTCATCCTCTTCACATACTGGCTCGGCGACATGCCCACGGACTTGCGGAACAGCTTTGAGAAGTGGCAGACGGAGCAGAAGCCGCAGACCGAGGCCACCTCGCTGACGTTCATGCCGCTGTGGAGGAGCAGGTTCTTCGACCGGTGGATCCGCGCTTCGATCACGTCCTGCACCGGGGACACGCCGAACCGCTCCCGGTAGAGGGCGGAGAAGCGGCTCACCGAATACCCGCTCATGTCCGCCATGCGGCCGAGGGTCCAGTCCTGTCCCGGCTTGCCGTGGACCGCGTTCCGGACCGCCTGGATCCGCTTCACCGAGTCCGGCGTCACGGTCTGGTTGTAGGCCCGGTGCATGCCGATGAGCAGTTCGAGCAGAGCGCAGTGGATCATGTCCCCGGTCCCCGGCTCGGCGGCGGCACTCTCCTCCGTAATGGCTTCAAGATACGGGCGGAGGAAGTTGTCCTGCCCCACGGAGAAGGCCCGGTTCAGGGGCAGGGGATACTTCTTCAGCCAGGCCCGCACCTCGTCCGCGGGACCGAACCGGACATAGCCGTTGACCGTCCCCTCCTCCGCGTCCGGCCGGGGTCCGTGGTAGATCACCCGGTCCGGCTCCGTCAGAAGCATGTCCCCGGCGTTTCCCTCGAGGATCTCCCCGTCGCATTCGTAGAGGAAGGGGGTCTGGAAGCAGCAGAGGGTGTAGATGTCAAAGGCCAGGTGCTGACACCACTCCCCTTTTTCATGGCGGAAGGATGCGTTCATGTCGTAGTAGATCTTCATGTTTGTTCCCCCGTTTCGCCGGACTGTGCCCTATGAGAAGATTATACAGGGTTTTTATCCGGAATTCAAGCATTTTCAAAAATCGCGGGAGGAAGAACAGGAAAAAAAGACAAAAATACAGTAAGATAGAGTCTTGCAATCCTGCGCGGATACGGTCATAATAAGGACAGAAGCGTTCCGGAACCGGGAGACCGGTTCTTCGGATGAAAACGGATCCGAACAGGAGATTCACACTATGAAACTGAACCGCATCCTCGCGTGCCTGCTGATCCCCGCGCTGCTGCTGCCGGTCCTCGCATCCTGCGGAGAATCGGCGGAAAACACCGATCCCGCCGCCCAGTCGTCCTCCGCCCAGGGAACGGCCGATCCCGCCGCCGCCCAGACTCCGGAGGAGGAGGTACCGGAAGAGGATCCGGACGCCGCCCTCTATGCCGATCTGCCCGCCGGGGACTACGCCGGACGGACCTTCGT
>CACYWX010000496.1 GCA_902778205.1 uncultured Ruminococcus sp.
GGGACGCGCCGATCCACAGGGACAGGACCAGCAGCGCGGACACGGCGGACGGGGAGGGAAGCCATGCGGAGTTGACATACGCTCCGATCAGATAGACGCCCGTGATGAGAACGGTATAGATCACGCAGGCGCGGGTGAGGACGGTTTTGAGAACGGACAGGACTTTCGTTGTCTGCGCCTCCTTTGCGTCTCCGGGACCGTCGGCCGGCTCCGGAGCTGTTTCTTGACTTTCGATAGGATAGCACGGAAAGATGAACTGTTATGGCGGTCTGAGGGAATTTTTTCTGAACAAAGGGGATCCGGGCTCCTTTTTTTGTGCACTGTCCCCGTGAAAGACGGCGCATCCCGCGGAAAAATGGTGAAATTGGGCGGCGGCAATATGGCGGGATCGATTGACATTTCCGTATAATTATAGTATAATATCAAAGAATATACGAAAAGCATTGTCATCATCGGGAGATTGTCATGTCTGATAAAAACAAGCTCTCTCGCCGTCAGTGCAGAGAGCTCATTTTCAAACTGCTGTTCGCCAAGGAATTCGACCGGGACGCCGATCCCGCGGCCTTCTACGAGGCGTTCATCGACGAGACCGAGGAGCCTACGGCGGAGTACGTGAAGAACGTGTTCGTCGGGGTGTCGGACTCCCTCGGGGAGCTGGACGCGGAGATCGAAGGGGCGTCCGCCCACTGGAAGCTGTCCAGAATGTCCACCGCCACCCGTTCGGTGCTCCGCATGGCGGTGTATGAAATGACCGTCTGCGAGGTTCCCCCGAAGGCGGAGATCAACGAGGCCGTGGAGATCATCAAGCTCTACGACGAGGACTCCGCCCCCGCCTTTGTCAACGGCATCCTCAACAAGATCGCGCGGGACCGGGGGCTGATCGAGGCATGAGCGCGCTGTTCCTCGGCATCGACACCAGCAATTACACCACCTCCGCGGCTCTGGCGGACGGGGACGGAGCGGTCCTTCTGAACTGCAAGGTCCCTCTGCCCGTGCGGGAGGGAGAACGGGGACTGCGCCAGAGCGACGCGGTTTTTCACCATGTAAAGAATCTCCCCGAGGCCGCCCGGGCTGTTGAAAAGGCTCTCGGGGACCTGGGCGGCGTCACCCCGTCGGCGGTGGGCGTGTCCTCCGTTCCGAGGGACGCCGAGGGATCCTACATGCCCTGCTTTCTGGCCGGAGTTTCCGCGGCGGAGATGACGGCCGGGACCATGGGCGTGCCGCTGTTCCGGTTTTCCCATCAGGCCGGGCATGTGATGGCGGCGGTCTGCTCCGTCTGCAGTCTGAGCGGCACGCCGCGGGAGTTCTATCTGGAATCCCCGTTTCTGGCGTTCCACGTGTCCGGCGGAACCACGGATCTGCTTCTGATCGAGCCGGGCCCGGACCGGGTGTTCCGGATCCGTCAGATCGGCGGATCGAAGGACATCAACGGCGGACAGGCGGTGGACCGGACCGGCGTGCGGATGGGCATGGCCTTTCCCTGCGGTGCGGAGATGGACCGGGCGGCCCTGACCTTTGACGGAACTCTCCCGAAGGACAGGCTGGCCGTGGACGGAACCTTCTGCTGTCTGTCGGGGCTGGAGAACAAAGCGGCGGACCTGTGGACCTCCGCCGGGGATCCTGCCGCCGTGTCCGCCTATACCCTGGATTTCATCGGAAGGACCCTGTCCGTCATGACCGACCACGCGCGGGAGACATACGGGGAGCTTCCCGTGATTTACGCGGGCGGCGTCATGAGCTCGCGGTACATCCGGCGGATCCTTTCCCCGAAGGGCGCGTTCGCCGATCCCGCTTTTTCCTCCGACAACGCGGCGGGCATAGCCTGTCTGGCGGCGGAGACCTACCGGAGGCGATATGGCTCCCATTAACGTGGCCTGGCAGACCGACCGGTTCCCGGAGGCGCTGACGGTCACCCAGCTGAACGAGTTCATGAAGCGGATGATCGAGGCCTCCCCCCGTCTGGCCGGTCTGTATGTCAAGGGCGAGATTTCCAATTTCAAGAATCACTACGCCACGGGGCACTGGTACTTCACCCTGAAGGACGAGGGGAGCCAGATCGCCGCCGTCATGTTCCGCTCCTCCGCGGCGAAGATGAAGTTCGTGCCCGAGGACGGCATGAAGGTCACGGTCCGGGGGCGCGTCTCGGCCTACGTGCGGGGCGGCTCCTACCAGCTCTATGCCGACGCCATGGAGCCGGACGGCGTGGGGGCGCTGTACATCGCCTTCGAGCAGCTGAAGCGGCGGCTGGAGGGCGAAGGACTGTTCGATCCGGCGCGGAAGAAACCCCTGCCGAAGATCCCCACGCGGATCGGCATCATCACCTCTCCCACGGGGGCGGCGGTGCGGGATATGATCAACGTGACCGGACGGCGGTTTCCCTATGCGCGGCTGACCCTCTGGCCCTCCCTGGTGCAGGGAGACGAGGCTCCTCCCCAGCTGGTTGCGGGTCTGCGGTACTTCAACGAGACGAAATCCGGGCGGGGGATCCATGGAGGATCTCTGGGCCTTCAACGACGAGCGGGTGGTCCGGGCGGTGGCGGCTTCCTCCATACCGGTCATCTCCGCCGTGGGACACGAGACGGACTTCACCCTCTGCGATTTCGCCGCCGACCGACGCGCGCCCACTCCCTCGGCCGCCGCTGAGCTGGCCGTGCCGGACGGGGAGACGCTGAAGCGGCAGATCGCCCACATCGTGGATCGGGAAGCGGACGTGCTCCGTTCCATGCTCCGGGCAGACCGGCAGAGGCTGGAGAGTCTTGCTTCCCGCCGCGTTCTGACGGATCCGCGGAACCTGCTCGACGACCGGCGCGTGACGCTGGACCGTCTGACGGACCGCATGAGCCGGGCGGAGGAGATCCGTGTGGAAGGGAAGAAGGCCGGTCTTGCGGCTCTGGCCGGAAAGCTGTCCGCGCTGGATCCGCTGGCGGTCCTCTCGAGGGGCTACAGCGCGGTTTACCGGCGGGACGGCGCTCTGGTTCGGTCCGTGGCCGACGTTGCGCCCGGGGACGGGATTACCTTCCGGACCGTGGGCGGGGAGGCGGACTGTACCGTGGATCGGGTCAGCAGGAATCGGAAGGAAGAGGCTCCGGCGGAAGAGAAGCCGGACTGATGATATAGATATGGAAAATAAACAGACAGACATGACTTTTGAGGAGGCCATCGCGCGGCTGGAGGAAATCGTCCGGATGCTGGAGTCCGGCTCCGCGCCGCTGGACGAATCCCTCTCGCTGTTCGAGGAGGGCGTGAGACTGGTGAAGCTCTGCAACGCCCGTCTGGACCGCGCCGAGCAGAGGGTGAAGCTCCTCGTGCAGAATCCGGACGGCACCGTATCCGAGGAGGATATGCCGCCCATGAACGGAGGTGCCGACGCATGAGCGCAAACGACACGCTGTCCCGTCTGAAGGAAGCAGCGGAGCTGGTGGAGGCCGCGCTGACGGAGAAGACATGCGCCATCCTTCTGGAGACGGTACAGGGCGAAGGCGGGATCTACCCCGCGGATCCGGTATTCCTGAAGGAAGTCCGCAGGATCTGCGATGAGAGGGATATCCTGCTGATCCTGGACGAGATCCAGTGCGGCATGGG
>CACYWX010000497.1 GCA_902778205.1 uncultured Ruminococcus sp.
ACGACATCGCGGCCCGGAACGCGGGACTGCCGCTGTACAGGTTCCTCGGCGCGACTCAGAGCCGGATCATGAACGACATCACCATCAGAACCCTGTCCCCGCAGGAGCTGACATCCTGGCTTGCCTTCCTCTGCCGTGACGTCTTCCCCGACGATCCGCCGGAAGTCGTCCGGGGAATCTGGGAGAATGATCCCGCGAAAGACTTCGGCGGCGTCATCGTCGCGGCGGAGCCGGGCGGGTCTATTGTTGGATCGTTCAAGGCGGAGTGCTGTACGCTGGATCTGGCCGGGCAGCCTGTCTGCGGAGGGAGCGTCAGCGGCGTCGGCGTAAAGGAATCCCGGCGCGGTCAGGGAATCAGCCGCCGCCTGTTTGACGTGGGGCACCGTTATTTGACGGATAAAGGCGCCACCGTCTCCCATCTTTACAGCAAGCCCGACACGCTGGATTTCTACCTTCGTCTCGGCTACCGGACACTTCCCCGGAAGACGGGAGAGTCGTTTTACCGTATGTACCGCCTCATCCGGCCGTTCTCCGTCGGCGAGAAGCTGATTGCGGATTTCGACAGGCCCGCGGATTTTCTGAAGACCGGAAAAGCCTGAAAAGCATCAGAATACGCAGCCGGAGACGAAGCACAACCATAACCTAACCGCACTGTCCGAAAAATGAAAGGAGGCATCCCATGTTCATCAAAAAACTGACGTCTCAGGTCATCCACACCTACGACAACCCCGTTGTAGAAACGACCGCAGGAAAGCTGCGCGGTCTGATCGCGGACGGGACCTGTATCTTCCGGGGCGTGACCTACGCGAAGGCAAAGCGTTTCCATATGCCCGAGCCTGTCGAGCCCTGGGAAGGCGTGCGGGATGCCGTTGTGTACGGGTACGTCTGTCCCGAGCTGGGCCGGGGATACATCGGCGGGGATTACGTGGTGCGCCACGTCTTTTACCCCCAGGACGAGGACTGCCTGTCCCTCAACATCTGGACGCAGAGCACCGATCCCTCGGCGAAACGCCCCGTCCTCTTCTGGCTCCACGGAGGCGGATACTCCTCCGGCTCCTCCATCGAGCACTACGCCTACGACGGCGAGGAGATGAGCCGGTTCGGCAACGCGGTCGTGGTGACCGTCAACCACCGGCTGAACGTCCTCGGCTATCTGGATCTCTCCGCGTACGGGGAGGAATACAGGAACTCCGGCAACCTCGGCCAGGCGGACATCGTGGCCGCGCTGGAGTGGGTCCGGGACAACATTGCCGCGTTCGGCGGAGATCCGGGAAACGTGACGATCTTCGGCCAGTCCGGAGGCGGAGGCAAGGTCACGACCCTCATGCAGATGCCCTCCGCGGACGGCCTCTATCACCGCGCCATCGTCATGAGCGGCGTCATGGGGCGGAGACGGAGCCCGGACGATCCGTATCAGCTCCCCGCTCCCGAGGACCGTCCCTCCCGGAAGCTGGCGGCTGAAATCCTGAAGCAGGCCGGTCTGACTCCCGAAACAGCGGGGCAGCTGGAGACGATTCCCTTCCATGATCTGGCGGAGGCGGCAAACCGGGCCGGAAAGGTTCTCCATGACCGGGGAATCCGTGTCGGCTACGGTCCCGTGGCGGACGGCGCGTACTACGTCGGCTCCCCCTTCGACGTGGGATTCCGCAAAGAAACTGCCCATATCCCGCTGATGGTGGGTTCGGTCATTGCGGAGTTCGGCGGCGGGATCAACGATCCGCGGGCCGCGGGCAGCAAATACACATGGAGCGAGGAGCTGAAGGACACGCTCTTCCACGAACGGTTCGGCGATAAGGCGGACGCGCTTGTCGAGGCGTTCCGGAAGACCTATCCGGAGCGGAACACTGCCGACCTGCTCTTTGTGGATTCGTGGGTGAGGCGGGCCTCGGCAGACTTCTGCGCCCTTCGCGCCGAAACCTGTCCCGGCAAGACCTTCAATTACCTCTACTGCCTCGATATGCCCTTCAACGAGGGGACCATCCCGGGACACAACTGCGACATCCCCTATGTGTTCCACAACGCGCAGTATCTGGAAGCGTTCTATATCCCCGGGATCAGCGAGAAAGTACAGGACACCGTCTGCGGCGCGTTCATCCGGTTCGCGGAGAACGGCGACCCGAACGGAGAGCAACTGCCTGTCTGGACGGAAGTGACGCCGGACAACGGAGCGACCATGCTGTTCGACCGGGATTCAAGGTGCGTCCCGGGTCACGACCGGGAGCTGATCCGCCTGCTGACGACGAGGGACTGAGGTCGACGAGGAAAGTAAAAAGGCCCTGTGTTTCCGCCGCAGAATTTCACAAGGGCCTTGACTGTATACAGCGTTCCGGCCGCGGCGGCACATCGGAGATATGGCTGAAACAGATATGGATCATCGGAAAGGAAGCCTTTCACAATGAAGCTCGCGACAACCACAATCGATTTCCGGGAATATATCGGGGACACCCGGCATATTGCCCACGCACTGCGGA
>CACYWX010000498.1 GCA_902778205.1 uncultured Ruminococcus sp.
GCGACATACAACCGGTTTTCCGTGTGCAAAAACGGTGATTTCGTTCTGCTGGGAGCGGTCCATGTCTACGGAACCGGGATGCAGGCCGAATACCGCGGCGTGCTTATGACATGGGATCCGGAAACCGGCGCGGTGAATGTCCTCCCCGTGGAACCGTATTCTCTGATAGAGTTCGAAGGCATCGCGGCGGAAAACGGACGTTTCACGCTGATCGCAAGGGCATACGATCTTCCTGACACCCTTCTCTGCCTGAATTTCGACCCCGGCTCGGGGAGGCTGAGCGAGAAGGCACAGTACTACGACAACGGCCGTTATACGGTTTACGGGGGCAACGTGTACGGATTTCAGCAGTTTGTTCCCGCGTACCAGTTTTTCAGGCTGGAGGAAACGGACGGTTCCGCCCGGACGGTCAAAAACATCCGGCCGGAGTTTCTCTATCATGAAATCTGCGCTCTCCTTGAATCCGAATCCGCCTGTTTCGAGACAGATTCCATATTCTATGACGAGCGCGGTCTTGCGCTTGTCGATACCGCGCATCACGCGGTTCAGCTGTTTTCCTCGGAGCCGGTTCTCCCGTCCGAGCGGTTGACGGTCCTCTATCCCGCGCGCCTGAACAAGGACCTTGACGGGTATCCGAAAATCGGAGACGTGCAGGCCGCCTTTATGGATTTTGAAGAGCGGGAGAATTGCCGGGTAGACGCGAAAGGGGTTTCCGCATCCCGGTTCACGGATTTTCTGCGGCTGAATCTTTTGGCAGGGGACGCGGCGTTCGATGTGATCTATCAGGATAAATGCGACGAAGGGGATCTGTTTTACGCGATCCTGCGGTACGGGCTCTATCTGCCTCTCGAAGAACAGGAGGGGATCGTGAAGAATACCGAAAACTTCGCCGACGGCGTGAAGGAGTACATGACGTATGACGGCCACCTCATCGGGATCCCGGTCCGCTTTCAGACGAAGGGCTTTGTCGTGACCCCGGCCTATCTCAACGCGGGTCTCCCTGTGCCGGATCTCGGCTGGACGCTGGAGGACTTCTGGGAACTCTGCGAGGAGGCGAAACCGCTTGTGAACGGCGGGTGCGCGCTGACGGAGGATTTCTATTTGTCGTGGATCTTTGAGGCCCTGATCCAGAGCGGCGTGGAGAAGGGCCGGCTGGACGAGGACGCTTTTGTCTCCGCCGCCCGGAAGCTCGCCGAATACTCCGCCTGCGGCGTGATCCGCCCGTTTCATGTGAACACGGTCTATCTTTTGGACAACCGCCTCCTAATTCCCAACGTGGAAAGGGGGTATGCAATGGTGGAGGTCGAAAAAGCTCTTCCCCTTCCGCTTGTCGACGGAGAACGGATCTGTCCGCTCGAGAGCTTTGTGTGGACGTACCGGAACGCGGCCAATCCGTCGCTGGCGGTCAAATACCTCGAAATGCTCTCTTCGGACGGCTATACCTACGAAGCGAACGACCGCACTCTTTACGGGAAGGATCCCGACCGGTATTTCAAAACAACGCTCTCGATGGATGCGCAGATCGGCATGACGGAGCGGATCGGGATGGATTACACGGAGAGAGACCGCTTTCTGCTCTCGAAGACCTCCGAACTCATGACCGGACAGAAGCTCGAGATCCTCGACCATAAGGACGCGGAAGAAGTCATCCGCCCGATCCTCGATAAGATGTTCGCCGGGGAGGTCTCGCCGGAGGACGCGGCGGGGGAGATCGTGCGGTACGCGAAGAGAAGGTATTTTGAGTGAAAGGATTCAAGGGAAAAGGAGATCCTATCATGTATAAGACAGGACAAAAAAGATCGGGGCGTGTTTCATCCGCAAGAATAGGGAAAGCCGATGCCTCAAAACGGTTTATCGCGCTGACTTTGGTGATTGTCACGGCACTTTTCGGCGTTCTCACTGGATGCACGAAATCGAGTGAAGATCTGAACATCGCGCCGCCGGTTACAGCGATAAACGGAAAGACGGAAAACCCGACGGATGTTTTGACCCATGTATTCCGGCCGGAGAGCTTCGCCATTCCCGAAAACTATTCCTTCAACGGTCAGATCCTCCCCCGGTACGACGAGGAGGCCGGAACGCTGACCTATCTGGCGGCCTGCTGGAAAAGTTGGGAGGATGAAAACGGCATGTGGCAGAGCGAGACGGTCAGCGAAATCGTCACGGCGAATACGGAGACCGTCCTTCACGAGACACAACTTCCTCTCGATAAAGACGAAACCCTCACCTGCGGACTCTTCACAAAGGACGGACTTCTCGGGACGGTCAGCAGATTCGATTTCAAGAGGGGACAGGAGTCGTTCCGGCTTCTGTCCTGGAAAATCGGACCGGACGGCGCGGAGGTTTGGGCGGAGAACGGCGACATGGGGACTCTGTTTGAAAGCAACAAAACGCTCGGCTGGTTCCGCGTGGAGCGAATGGCCGAGGATGCCGACGGGTATCTCTATCTCGCGTCCCGGCAGGAGGTCG
>CACYWX010000499.1 GCA_902778205.1 uncultured Ruminococcus sp.
GCGGTACCGGCTGGAGCCGCGCGTGGATCATCTGCTTCTTCGCCCGGCTTCTGGACGGGGAACGGGCCGGGGAGAACGCGCGCCTGCTTCTGGAGAAATGCGCCCTGCCCAATCTCTTCGACAACCATCCGCCCTTCCAGATCGACGGGAACTTCGGCTACACGGCGGGCGTCGCGGAGATGCTTCTGCAGAGCCACGAGGGATGTCTGAGGCTTCTGCCCGCCCTGCCGCCGGACTGGAGGAACGGATCCGTGAGAGGACTGCGGGCGAGAGGCGGCTATACGGTCGATCTGGACTGGCGGGACGGGAGCCTTGTGCGGGCGGACATCACGGCCTCGAAGGACGGGATCCTGCGGCTGTCCACGGGGGAGGAGATCCCCCTGAAGGCCGGGGAGACCGTCCGGATCGGAGGCTGAGCCCCGCGGAGACTCCGGATCTCCTCTGTGAACAAATTTCCGCACTGTCCGGTGCCTTTTTTGTGAAACTTCGGCGTTTTTCATAAAAGCTCTTGCGGATTTTATGAAAATGTGCTATACTGTGCCCGTAAGCTGGCTGAACGTCGGAAAAATACCGCCGGAGCCGGAAAACGAACCCGCGAACCCAAATGGAAGGAGCAAAACGAACATGAAAAGCACCCTGCGAAAAGCCGCCGGTATCCTGACCGGACTGATCGCCGCGGCCGCCGTTGCAGCGGTTCCCGCAAGCGCCGGACAGATCTTCACCACGCCCGCCGACGTACAGAAGGTCGGGGACAAGACCCCCGTGATTGACGGCGTCTATTCGCCCGACGAGGGATGGGGCGATCCCATCACCACCGTCACCTTCGACATGACCCAGCAGGAGGGCGCGTACCTGTCCCTCTGCGACGCGTCCCATCCGGAGCTGCTGAACGACAAGGACCTGATCCCCTCCAAGGTGGACGTGTACATGCGCTGGGATGACAAGGCCCTCTACTACTGCGCCGTGGTGGTGCAGGAGAAGCGCTACAACGCCATCGTCAGCGAGGGCGACATCTGGAAGAACGACTCCATCATCTTCAACATCACCTCCGCGGACGATGACGATGACAAGAACCGCATCGGCCTCGGCATCAACGACGACGGCACCATCATTGCCAACGTCTACGCCACCCAGGGCGGCACCTACGGCTGCGACAACCTGGCCGACTGGAAGGTCACCCGCAACGAGGAAACCAAGACCACTACCTACGAGGTCCCCTTCCTGTGGGAGGAGATCATGGAGAACGAAAAGGCTCCCACCGGCACCCTGAAGTTCCGCGACCTGCTGATGCCCACCAGTGCCGAGGGCCAGGAGAACCCCGTGGACTACAACCTCTCCGGCATCGCCGAAAACGGCAAGTACAAGTACTGGGAGCTCTCCTTCAAGGAGGCCGGCGCCTCCGCGGCTCCCGCCTCTGCTTCCTCCGTCGACTACGTGACCGACGGCCTCTTCGCCTGGTATGACGGCGCCAACAACCAGAACGGCTCCCAGGACAAGAAGGCGACTGTCTGGAAGGACGCGACCGGCGGCGGCCACGACTTCGAGGTGGAGCTGAACGACACCCACTACTGGACCGACAACGCCTTCCATCTGGATTCCGTGCGGAACTACCTGCCCGACGAGATCGTGGATCTGGTCAACGGCGAGCACTACACCGTGGAATTCGCGGCGGGCGACATGGAGTTCCCGGCCACCGACTGGGTCTCCCTGCTGATCTCCGACAACGACCACTTCTCCCTGTTCATCCGGATGTCCAACGACAATCTGGAGTACAAGTACAACGACGCCAACAAGGACAGACCCATGGCGGACGACGGCCAGGAGCTGGTCCGCAACTCCACCGTGGCCATCACCTTTGACTACGACGAGCAGGAATGCGACATGTACGTGGACGGCGTTCTGGTCTCCGAGAACATCCCCACCGACACCAACATCGCCGACACGCTGATGCTGGGCCATGAGGACGAGCGCAGAATCTGGAGCGGCGACGTGTACGCCATGCGTTTCTACAACCGCACCCTGACCGCCGCCGAGATCGCGCAGAACGCCGCGGCGGACAATGCGAAGTACAGAGGCGGCGCGCCTCTTCCGACTGCCGCTGCGGCCGAAACGCCCGCCGCTGAAGAAGCTCCCGACTCCGCGGTCAGCGGCTTCAAGAAGGTCGCCGACGCGGCCGCTGCCGTGGGTATGACGCCCATCACCGGCTACGAATGGGAAGACGGTACCAACGGCTTCGGAAACGAAGGGCCCGAAAACCTCTGGGACGGCGACACCGCCACCAAGTTCTGCACCAACGAATTCCCGGCCGAGTCCATGGCTTCCCTGGACGCCACCTACAAGGTCACCGGCTTCACCATGGCGACGGCCAACGACAACGCCGACTACAACGGCCGCTCCCCGAACGCCTGGACGATCTCCGTTTCCGCCGACGGCGAGAACTGGACCGAGCTGGCCAAGGGCGACGACAGC
>CACYWX010000500.1 GCA_902778205.1 uncultured Ruminococcus sp.
GGATTATACCATAAAAACGCGTCTCTGCGTATCGGTAAAGAAAATCAGGACGGATTTTCCGCCCGGCCTCCCGCCCCTTCACCCCCCGAACACCGCCGTCCGCATATTCTCCGGCATGGACGCGAACATCATGCATACCACCGTCTCCGCCGAGGTGATGTTGTCGTTCAGTACCCATTCCCGCGTCATTCCCACGGCCCCCATGCAGTAAAACCGGATACTGTACGCTAGCTGCGTGTCGAGCACATCGACGCCCAGCTTTTCTTTTGCCAGGGCGGTGTACCGGCGTACGAAGTATCCGTGCATATACTTCCACAGCGCGTTCTGGGAGGAATCCTCATAGGCCCGGCGGTAGAACAGGATGTCGTTTTTCATCCGGCGCATGGCCTCGGCGGAGGAGGCCACGGACACTACGTCCGTCTCCTCTGCGGAATGACAGAACATCCACGCCATAAGGTCGTACTTGTCCCGGAAATGATAGTAGAAGGTCGGCCGCTCGATCCCCGCCGTCTGACAGATCTCCGTCACGCGGATTTTGTCGAGAGGCTTCTGCTTCAGGAGCTCCCGCATCTTCTCCGCGATCCAGAGCTTTGTGATCTGCGCCATCTTTGCGTCTCCTTACAATTTTCCAATTCTGTACAATTTTCTGACACTATTATACTTCTGCCAGTGGAAAAGTGCAAGAGGATCCCGTATAATAAGGGCAGAAAAACACAGGAACAGGAGACAGGAACCATGGATTTTCTGGAACTCGCAAAGACCCGATATTCGGAGCGGTATTTCGACCCCCGCCCGGTGGAGCAGGAGAAGCTGGACAAAATTCTCGAGGCAGGGCGCGTCGTGCCCACCGCCTGTAATTACCAGCCCCAGAGGTTTTATCTGATCCGCAGCGAGGAGGCCATGAAAAAGCTGAAAACCGTCACGCGCTTTCACTACAACGCGCCGCTTATGATCCTCGTCTGCTACGACGCGCGGGAGGTCTGGACGAATCCCGGGGACCGGTACTACCGGAACTACAACTCCGGCGAGCAGGACGCCTCCATCGCGGCGACGACCATGATGTACGAGGCGGAGGAGCTGGGCGTGCACACGATCTGGATCCGGGGCTTCGATTCAAAGACCGTAGTCGATACCTTCGGCCTGCCGGAGTACATAATCCCCGTGATGATGCTGGGCTTAGGCTACCCGAACGAGCGCGCGAAGGCAAACGCTTGGCA
This sequence comes from uncultured Ruminococcus sp., assembly GCA_902778205.1. Lineage (GTDB taxonomy): Bacteria > Bacillota > Clostridia > Oscillospirales > CAG-272 > UMGS1696. The sequence goes on from CACYWX010000500.1 coordinate 1,218, forward strand.
TTACCTGAGAAAGCCTGTCGAAGATTTTGTCGTTGAACTCTGAGGAGGACTCCATGCATTATACAGGAACCGTTTACCGAAACCCCTACTGGCCGACATGGCCGCTGCTCGAAATCACGCAGGGCTGCACGCACAACCGATGCAAGTTCTGCACCATGTACAAGGACGTGCCCTTCCGGATGTCCCCGATGGAATGGATCGAGGAGGATCTGAAGGAGCTGGCCGGAATGGATAAGAACGCGAAGACCGTCCAGCTGCTTTCCGCCAATCCGCTGGTTCTTCCCTATGATAAGCTTGCGCCGATCTTCGAGATGATCCGCAAGTACCTGCCGAAGATGGAGTACATCTATCTGGCCGGGCGGGTCACCGATGTACGCAACAAGACCGTGGAGGAGCTCAAAAAGCTGAAGGAGCTGGGGATGCGGGAGATCTCCCTCGGCGTGGAGAGCGGCGACGACTGGACGCTGGACCGGATCCACAAGGGCTACCACGCGGAGGATATTTTGGAGCAGTGCCATAAGCTCGAGGAAGCGGGGATCGATTACTGGATGACCTTCTTAAATGGCGTCGCCGGACGGGAGCACAGCCAGGACCACGCGCTTCATTCCGCCGAGATTTTCAGCCAGTGCAAGCCCATGCTCGTCGGGACGGGCGGGCTGACGCTGTTCCCCGGAACGCCCCTGCTCGAAGAAGCGGAGCGCGGGGAGTTCGATCCGCTGACGGAGAAAGAGATGCTGGAGGAGCTGAAGCTATTTGTGGATAACCTGACCTGCGACTGTTCCTTCATCACGCACCATACGATCTCCGGCGTCAATCTCTCCGGCCCCGATTTTCTCGCCCGGAAGGATAAGATCGTTTCCGCTCTGGAGCATCAGATCAGCCACGGAGATCTGGACAGGATGGCGGCAGCCCGCAGGAACAAGAGAACGCTGTAAGTAAGGATGGCTGACCATGCGTTTCCCGGGAGGAATCCATCGCCCGCCCTATGATGGCGAAGCATTCCTTTTTCATAACGGTTTTCCTTTCCCGTATCCGCCGGAGCGGTGTTCTTTTGGTTGATGGCGGTATTATACCGGGTCCTTCTGACGGGAAAGGGCGGGTGTGTGAAGGTTATCGGAAATCGGGGCGGAGGTTTCGGGAAACAGGCAGCCGGCTATGAATTTGTCAATAGGTTCGAAGGAAAAAGTCAGAAAAAATATTCAAGGGAGAGGTGAAATTCCGCATCCAAACCGAAGAGCAAAC
>CACYWX010000501.1 GCA_902778205.1 uncultured Ruminococcus sp.
CGGAAAATGGGACTACGACGCCATCGAGACCCTGAACAACTGGATCCTTCTGCTGTCCCAGATGTTCCCCATGAACGACCGGTATGAAAAGGTGAAGAGCTACAGCGACGGGATCTACAACCGGGTGCAGGAGAGAGTCAAGGATCTCACCGCTGAGGAGCGGGAGCGGGTCTTCTTCCTCTTCCAGTACAACGACTCCACCATCACCACCTCCGGGAAGCACTTCTTCGGTCAGTGGTGGGCTGACGCCGTGGGCGCGGTCAACGTGGGCGAGGTCATGGAATCCGACAACTCCACCGCGGTCAGCATGGAGCAGATCTACGACTGGAACCCGGACCGCATCCTCATCACCAACTTCAACGCCTCCCAGCCCGCGGACCTGCTGAACAACACCGTGGGCAACTGGGACTGGAGCCCCGTCTCCGCCGTGCAGACCGGAAAGATCCACAAAATGCCCCTCGGCATGTACCGGAGCTACACCTGCGGCGTGGATACGCCCGTGACCCTCATCTGGATGGCCAAGACCGTCTATCCGGACCTCTTCGCGGACTTCGACATCACAGTGGAAACGAAGAATTATTACAAGGACGTCTTCGGCATTGAGCTGACGGACGAGCAGGCCAACCGGATCTTCAATCCGACCTCCATGGCCTCCGCCTTCAACTGATCCGGACGGACGAATCAAAGGGGGACTGACTGATGGGACTGAACGACACACCCTCCGGCGAGCGGGTCCACGTGGGCTTCTACGGCCTCCGCAACGCCGGAAAATCCTCGCTGGTCAACGCCGTCACGGGGCAGAAGCTGTCCCTTGTGTCGGAGGTGAAGGGAACCACCACGGATCCCGTCCGGAAGGCCATGGAGCTTCTGCCGCTGGGCCCCGTGGTCATCATCGACACGCCCGGCATCGACGATACGGGAGAGCTGGGCGCGGAGCGGGTGCGCAGGGCTTCCGAGACCCTGTCCGAGACCGACGTGGCCGTGCTGACGGCGGACGCCTCCCTGGGCCTGACCGACGGGGACCGGGAGCTGATCCGCCGGTTCGAGGAGCGTGGGATCCCGTATCTCGTCGCGTGGAACAAATCGGATCGGCCGGACGCGAAGGCTGTTCCGGATGACGGGAGATTCGTGGCCGTCAGCGCCCTGACAGGGGATGGGGTCGGGGAGCTGAAGGAGCAGATCGCCCGCCTGGGCCGGAAGGAGCCGGAGCGGGAGAAGCGGATCGTGTCCGATCTGCTGAAGCCCGGGGACTGCGCGGTGCTGGTGATCCCCATCGACGCCGCGGCGCCCAAGGGACGTCTGATCCTCCCCCAGCAGCAGACCATCCGGGATCTGCTGGAGGGCGGATGCTCCGTCCTGTGCTGCCGGGATACGGAGCTGGCCGACGCCCTGAACCGCCTGTCCGCGCCGCCGTCTCTGGTGATCACCGATTCCCAGGCCTTCGGGCGGGTGGCGAAGATCGTGCCCCGGGACGTGCGGCTGACCTCCTTCTCCATTCTCTTTGCCCGGTACAAGGGGGATCTCGCCGAGCTGGTGAAGGGAGCCGCGGCTCTCTCCGACCTCCGGGACGGGGATCCCGTGCTGATTTCGGAGGGATGCTCCCATCACCGCCAGTGCGGAGACATCGGCACGGAGAAGCTGCCCCGCTGGATCCGGGAATTCACGGGCACGGAGCCGGTCTTCACCTTCACCTCCGGCGGCGAGTTCCCCGACGATTTGACTCCCTGGAAGCTGGCGGTCCACTGCGGCGGCTGCATGCTGAACGAGCGGGAGATGAAGAGCCGGATCGGGCGGTGCGCCGAGGCGGGTGTGCCCGTGGTAAACTACGGCGTCGCCATCGCCCATATGCACGGGATCCTGCGCCGGTCCCTGGAGATCTTCCCGGACATGCTGAGCCTGCTGGAGCGGGCCTGACGGAGGGAAAAGCGGACCATGGCAGAAAAAAAAGAAGATACCCGGACAAACGGGGAAAAGCCTCCCGTGTCCCCCTTCCGTCTCATCGCTCTCTGCGCGCTCATCGCCGGGGTGTTCTTGACAATCGCCGGTGTGGGAGGGGGCTTTCTCGCCCAGCGGATCGGGGATCCCCTCCGCTATGAGCGGACCATGGGCTTTCTCTCCGCCCTTGTCCGCTACGGCGCCATGACCGGGACTGCGGGAGCGGCCGCCCTGCTCTTCCTGTGGCTCTGGCGCGTCAGACCGGGAAAAAGAAAATAAGCGCGGAACGAAAACCGCGGAGCTCTCACGACGGGAGTTCCGCGATTTTTCTCTATCCTCTGAAATACTCCTCCATAGCCCCGAGGTTGTCGGAGTCGGCGGCCAGTCTCGCACCGTCCGGCGTCAGGATCCCGTGCTCGTACAGGCTGTGCAGGGCGGACGCCAGACAGGCCGCGGCGGAACGATCCACAGGGCGCGGTTCCTCCCCGAAGCGGCGGACGAAATTCCCCTC
>CACYWX010000502.1 GCA_902778205.1 uncultured Ruminococcus sp.
CGTATCCGTCGGCGGCACGGCCCGGTTCAGCGTGACGGTGGAGGGAGGCACGACTCCTTACACCTACCAGTGGCAGTACCTGAAGCCTGACGCATCCGCGTGGGCCAACGTGGCGGCGGCGTCCGGCAAGACCGATACCTACACCATGACGGCGCAGGCGCGGCACGACGGCTACATCTACCGCTGCAGGATCACGGACGCGGACGGAACGAGCGTCACCTCTAGGAACGCGGTTCTGGTGGTCGGGGACGGTCAGAACAAGATCGCGGATCTCGTCGCCATGATCCCGGACTACGGAGCGGACCTGCCCGTTCTGGATCTGACGGCGGAGGAGGAGGTGCTTTGGGATCTCGGCGAGCTGAACGAGGCGGACCTTCCCGTCCTGCCGACGGAGATCTCCTTCATCGGATTCGCCGGAGCTGAGCTTCCCGCTGAATCGTCCTTCGAGCTGACGGCTGACTTCAACGACGAGTCCGCGGCGTTCTGGGGCGACCTGAGCGTCTACGACTTCGACGAAGCAGTCGACGGGTACGACGCGGAGTAAAAGCTCCGGAGAGAACAAGCGAATCAAACCAACACAAAGCCGGATCGGGTGAGGAGCCCGGTCCGGTTTTTGCGCGGGGGGCGAAATTTGATTTATTTGTTTAAAAAATGTAAAGAAAATATTGCAATACCGGATTGCCTGTGGTATAATGTACAGGAACTGTATGAATCTCTTTGAAATTATGAATCAAGCTGAAGGAGACCACCATGAAAAGGGTTCTGCTCACGCTCACATCGCTTCTGCTGATCCTGACGATGCTGTTTCCTCTGGTGTCGTCGGTGTACGCCGCGTCGACGGGATTCGAACCCCGCAGGACGTACATCTGGTATGATTACAGCGACGGAGACAACCGCTATTCTTCCGGATTTTACTACAGCGACGAATTCTTCCTGAAAGACGCGGAGGAGTTTTCTCCCGAGCTGGCCAAGATGGGCGTCGCGCTGGCCATGGCGGCCTACAGAAGGGACGACATCAATTCCGTGCTGGGAGCCGACGGGATGGGCTTCACGTCCGTCTTCAACAACGCGGGCGTGTACACAAAGACTCAAAAACTGACCTACACGGACAACGACCACGTGGCCTATTCCATCGCGCGGAAGGTCATCGGCGGGAAGACCGTATACGTAGTTTCCGTCAAGGGGACCTCCGACAACGAGGAATGGTACAGCGATTTCAATATCGGAGATGATGCAACCGCGACGTACCACGAGGGCTTCAGAAAAGCGAAGCTGGAGGTCAATGCGGATCTGGAACGGATCATGAACGCGGACGGCTGCGACCCCGAGGACCGGGTCCTGTTCTTCACCGGCCACAGCAGAGGGGCGGCGGTCGCCAACCTGCTGGCGGGAGAATACAGCGTGTCGGAGGCGTACGCCCCGAAGTCTCAGATCTTCGGGTACACGTACGCCTGTCCGAGCGGGACCAAAGCCGCGGACAAGACACTGAAAAACATCTTCAATTTCAACCACCCCGGTGACCTGGTCCCCCTGCTCCCCCTGAAGAGCTGGGGATTCGATACATACGGCACGGACCGGTCCCTCATCAACGAGCTGTGCTTCGAGAACATGGGGATCCAGTTTGAACGGTTGACGGGCAATCCGTATCAGGTCGAAAAAAGTTCCGAGAATTACATGATCCTGCTGAACCTGTTTAAGAACAGCCAGGCCGATTTCATCGATTCGAAGCTGATGAAGGCCGCGCTCCTTCTTGCCGCTTCTGCGCTGGGAGGCTGCAAGGAACACCCTGAGAACTGGGCTTACGTGGTGAACGAGGTGAGTAACCTGATCTCGGACTATTTGTCGGAATTTGTCTGCGAGCAGCTTCACCTGCCGAAATGGAAGATCCTGCAAAAGGTGGTGAATAAAATACAGCCTCTGAGGGACGCGGCTCTGATCGTGTTCCTCCTGAAGTTCGCCGACGGAGAGCTCTCGATCATGGCGGACGGGACCGACGAGCTGATTGCGTTCATCCAGGCACACAAGAGCGAGATCTATGAGATGACGGACCTCCAATTTGCATCGTTTCTCGAGAACAATTCCGAGATAATCTATAAAATCGAGGATCTCATCGATCACAGCATCACCACCCGGGAGCAGTTCGCCGCCGCCGAGGATGAGCTCGATGATTTATTTGCTATAGATAGCTCATTCGGCGGCTTTACGGACTATCTGGAGCTGTTTTTCGACGGAAACGGAAACGTAATCAACAAGATCAGGAACGCGCACAGCCAGACTTCCTATGTCACCTGGATCAATTCCGCTTATTTCGGAGAGGAAGGATGGTACGGCAGCGAGGCTGACGTAATCACCGTCCCGGCCGGCATCGAAAGCATCGGATCGGGATGCTTCGCGCATGCGGCGGGGACCGTCCTTCTTGCCGCGGATAACAGCGTCG
>CACYWX010000503.1 GCA_902778205.1 uncultured Ruminococcus sp.
CAGAAATTCCTTTGAGGCATAGTCAGATTTTGCCTCCAGCTCGATTTCGGACGCATCCCGCACTTCGTCGTAAAGAACCACATCCACATCCGTGAACCGTCCTGCGCCTTTCTTTCTGACCGGCGCAAAGACCCGGTATGTGCGCATGAGGTCGCGAAGCGTTTCAGCGAAACTGTCCTTCGTCATCACATAGCCCATAGAGATCCTCCTGTAAAAAGGCATAAATTGCCTAGCTTATGTATATATATATCGTGACACACAGGAACAATGTTAGGCAAGTTTAACCCATATTATATCTTCTCCTGTTTTATTTCAGCAGACAGGCAGTATTTCTCCCGGTGCGGGTCTGCTATAATAATAATATTGCAATATAGATTCTGTGTATTTATGGCATTCACGAAAGGATAGCGGGCAATGAAAAGGGTTGTGATTCTGGAGTCACTGGGCATTCCGGCGGAGGAGCTGAAGGCGTTTCAGGCCCCCTTCGCGGGTGAGGTTGAATTTGAGGAGTTCCAAAAAACGACGGACATTCCGGCGCTGATCGAAGAGGCGAAGGACGCGGACGCGATGATCATCGCCAACATGCCGATGCCCGGAGAGGTGATCTCCGCCTGTGAAAAACTGCAGTTCATCGACGTGGCTTTCACCGGCGTGGACCATGTGGGACTGGATGCCGCAAAGGCAAAGGGGATCAAGGTGAGCAATGCTTCGGGCTATTCCAATGAAGCAGTGTCCGAGCTGGTGATCGGCATGGTGCTCTCCATGATGCGGAACATCCCCGCGGTACAGGAGCGGGTGCGTTCCGGAGGTACAAAGGACGGCCTGGTGGGATGCGAACTGGCGGGCAAGACCGTTGGGATCATCGGGTTCGGGAACATCGGCCGCCGCACCGGCGCCCTGATGCACGCTTTCGGCTGCAAAGTCCTGGCCCAGAGCCGCACCATCCATTCGGATTTCCCGGATTATGTGGAGCAGGTCAGCCAGGACGAGCTGCTGCGCCGCTCCGACGTGGTGGTGCTGCATTGTCCGCTGAATGAGAGCACCCGCGGCATGATCAACTATGAAAAGCTGTCCCTGATGAAGCCCACTGCCCTTCTGGTGAACGTGGCGAGAGGTCCCGTGACCAATGAGGACGATCTGGCCCGGGCGCTGAAGGAGGGGATCATTGCCGGCGCCGCGGTGGATGTGTTCACGAAGGAACCTCCGCTGCCCTCTGACACACAGATGCTGCATGCGCCGAATACGCTCCTTACGCCGCATATCGCCTTCGCGACGAAGGAATCCATGACTCTCAGGGCAGAGATCGTGTTCGATAATCTCCGGGCATGGCTGGCCGGCGGACAGAAAAACGTGATCCTGTGATCGTTATATGCAATTATTATATGATATATAAATTTGTTATAGTTCAGTTCTCAAAAAGGAGAAATAAATGAGTCTGTATATCCCGTATGAAGAAATGAAAAGCACGATCCGCCAGGCAATGCTGAAGGCCGGCGTGCCGGAGGACAAGGCGGAGATCTGCGCTGAGATCCACACCGCTTCCAGCGCGGACGGCGTGGAGAGTCATGGACTGAACCGGGTCCCTCGTTTTATCGACTATCTGGAGCGGGGACTGGTGGATCCGCTGGCAGAGCCCGAGATCGTTTCTTCCCGGGGCGCTGTGGAACGTATCGACGGACACCTGGGGATCGGCATCACCAACGCGCTTTTCGCCGCGGACCGGGCGGTGGAGCTGGCGAAAGTTCACGGGATCGGATGCGTGGCGCTGCGGAACACCACCCACTGGATGCGGGGCGGCACCTACGCTCACAGAACAGCTGAGAAGGGCTTCATGGGGATCAGCTGGATCTGCACGGAAAGCTGCATGCCGCTCTGGGGCAGCGATGAAATGAGCGTCGGCAACAATCCTCTCTGCATCGGGATCCCGCGGGATGGCAGCCCGGTGGTGCTGGATATGGCCATGAGCCAGTACGCCTACGGAAAACTGGGCGTCTATGAACTGGCCGGAAAGCAGACGGAGTATCCCTGCGGATTCGACGAGGAAGGAAAGATGACCTATGATCCCGGCGCTGTCCTGAAAACAAAGAGGATCATGCCCACCGGCTACTGGAAGGGAAGCGGTCTGGCACTGGCGCTGGATCTGGCAGGAACCATGATGTCCTGCGGAAAATGCACCCACGAGATCAGTGAACCCAGGGACGGAAGCTGCGGCGGATACAGCCAGGTCTTCATTGCCTACGATCCGGATCTGTTCGGGGATTACGAAGAGGTGCTGAAAAAGACCGAAGCAAGAGCTGACGCGGTCAATGCGGCACATCCCTCCGATCCGTCCCGTCCGGTGCAGTGGCCGGGCGAAGGCACCGCGAAGAGACGGGCAAAGAGCAGGGAGCGCGGCGTCACCGCCAACGAAAAGGTCTGGGAAGAGGTGT
>CACYWX010000504.1 GCA_902778205.1 uncultured Ruminococcus sp.
CAACTCCTGAATGACCTTGAACACCGACACAATGTGCCGTGTCTCGGGCGGGCAGAATTCCGCCACCAGCAGGATTGTCGCTGTCAACAATCCTTCCGCCGCGTCGTAAAAAAATGCGTTCTGACCGAAGTTCCCGTCGCTGCCGGAGGTGATGATCGTCTTCGAAATGATCTTCGCGTACTTCTCAGCCTTCGCCTTGTACGCCAGATTGCCCGGTTCCGCAAGCAAGAGATCCATGTACTTGTTGACGAGGTGCAGGAGGTTGTTTCCGTTGGACCGAGTGGGATTGCGCAGGTCGATCACGGAAACCTTGTAGCCGTAATACTTCTCCGCGATCTTCCCGTAGGTGCGGTACAGATCACCCTTGGTGTCGGAGGTGACGAACGACATCCCGGACGCGCAGGCGTACTCAAGATTCGGGTACAGGAAGTACGCCGTCTTGCCGACACCCGCCGCGCCGATCATCAGCGCATGCACATCGCTGTCGTCCACGAAAGCAACGGTATTCCGACCGATGTTCCCGCCGACGACCAGTCCCTGCGGAAGCGGTTTGCCGTCGTCCTGCGTCGGTGTTGTTCCTGTCTGCGCCTGACCACGCCACTGCTTCGGTGTATACGGGATGTGTTTGTACGTCCGTTTGATTTCATCCGGTCTGGCCCACCGCGCCGTTCCGTGCTGGCCGTCGCCGACTGTCTTTGCCTTGATGTGGTCGAGATTGTAGATCCGGGTGACGACGGAGATCCCGCCGAACACCGCGACCAGAGCAATCCCGACCGCCACAAGGATTCCGATGGAATTCACATAGTCTCACTCCCTTCATGGTATAGATAATCGATGCACGCAATACAGAGCTTCAGCAGAGGGGGGATGAAGCAATCCATCGTCCGCATGGACCGGTTGTCCGCATACAGGTCGAGCAGAGCTTTTCCATCCGTCAGGATCCTCCGCAGTCTGCTGTCCGTATTCCCGTTGTCGGTCAGCGGATCATACGACGCACACAGCTTCTCCTCGAGAACCTCCCATGTGACAGGGGAAAGGCTCTTGCGGTATTCCTCCTTCGTCTGCCAGAGGAGCAGAGACAGAAGCGCGTCCACCTTTTCGACGGATGGACGAAGGGTCAGCCCAGTCAACGCATCCCGCAGTTTTTCCGTCAGCATCGTCGGCTTCTTCTTTGAGGATGCCGCCGCGATATATTCGTGACAGCATCGCCGGATACCTTCCGTGTGATCCGCTCCTGCAGGTTGGGAATCCAATCCGTTCCGGCTTTTGAGATCTTCGTCCCAGTCTTTCCGCTCCGGGATCATGACCTCCACAGCGTACCCGCGATCCCGAAGCTGACTCCCGATCCGCTCCGATGCCGCCCTGCCCGTCGTATCGTTGTCGAGACAGAGAACTACCCTCCGCAGATTCGGATTGACTTCCAGCCGATGCAGCAGAGCCTTTTCCGATACCGAACACAGCGCGATATAGGAATGCTTCTGCCAGCTGTCCGGGTGCAGTGTGAGGAACGCCAGCAGATCGATCGGTGCTTCGAACACGTAAATCAGATCATCTTCCCCATCATGGTGGAAGGAATACGCCGCTTCGCTTCCCGACACCGTCAATTTGAAATCACCCGTCGTGCTCCGCATATGACAATGCCGCGGCTGCCCCTGCTCGTCCAGACCAACGAAGATGCAGTTGTGATACCGGACATCCTCGTACAGCGTCCGTTCGTGAGCGAAGAACGAGATGACCTCCCGTGTAATGAACCGCTGCCCCATGAGGTAGGCGTACACCTGATTCATGGTGGGATTCCGCTCCGGAAGCACGAGGGATTTCCTCTCGTCCCGTGCCGGTGCAGGAGAGATGAAATCGGTTTCGCCAAGCAGTTCCCGGACGGCATCGGGGAAGGACAATCCGAAATACTGCATGACGAAATCAATCGCGTACCCGCCCGCCGCGTCGTAGTGGGAATACCATTTCGATCCGTTGACCCAGACCTGACGCTTCTCCCAGAAGGATTCGCGGCCTTTCCGCCGGACCGTTTCCCCTCGGGATAAAAGAAAAGCGGCGAGATCGCAGTGATCCGCCGCATCGATTTGTAGTTTCGTATAAGATGTCATTTCACCTCCAAAGGAGAAAGCGCCTCTGTTCGAGACGCTCTCCGTTTATCTCACATGAGTAGGTTGATGTTGTTCATACAAGCATTACGCAGGTTTCCCCATAGTCTTTTAATTTCACGTCATGCGTGACAAGCAGCATCCCTTCAGCCTTCGCCTGCGCGATCAGCATCCGATCGAACGGATCCTTGTGAGCGGGAGCGTCCTCAGACCGCGACAGGGTTGATACGGTCAGCGTATGGCGGGAGGTCATGGGCACCTCGCGCATCCCGGCTTTATCACAAAGCCGCGCGAGCGTGTCCGCCGATACGCCG
>CACYWX010000505.1 GCA_902778205.1 uncultured Ruminococcus sp.
ATCCGTATCCCGATTACCGCGTGGAGATCCAGTGGAACGTGGGCGGAGGGCTTTACGAGTATTCGGTGGTCCTTCCGACGCCGGAGCGGACGGGGGATGATCTGACGCCTCCCGCCGTTTCGGTCGCTCCCGTGGCGGAGAGAATGCTGGTGAACGCCTCCGACGACGGCGGATTCAGCCTGACAGGCGAATCCCTGTCGTATCTCGAATCCTTCGATCTCACCTGGCGCACGGCCTCTCAGACGGAATCTTCCGGGCGGAAGCAGATCACCGCCGTATCTGAGCCGATCCCGTACAACGGCGACTGGGCGTATACCTTCTGCGCCTGTGACGAAGCGGGGAACCTGACGGCGAGATCCGTGTTCCTCCATACCTCCGGCATCGACGATATGAACGACGCGGACCTGCGTGCCCATATCTCCCGGCCTCAGCCAACCTCTCCCAACACCGCGGACCGGTCCGTTCTCACCGCCGCAGCCGCCGGGCTGTCCGCACTCCTGGCGCTTGTATCCTTCAAAAAGGCAAAGTCCCACGCGGGTTCCCGATAAAAATTCAACGACGATAAAGGAGACGCACCATGAAACTCGATACCAAAGAATACGAAAGCAAAATGCAGAAGTCCCTCGAGGTCTATAAGGAAGCCCTGTCCGTGATCCGGGCGGGACGCGCCAATTCCGCGGTGATCTCCAAGGTCACCTTTGAATACTACGGCGCGCCCACGGCCATCACCTCCATGGCGGACGTGAAGGTCACCGATCCCAAGACCCTGGTGATCACCCCCTACGACGCCTCCACCCTGAAGGCCATCGAAAAGGCGCTTCTGGCCTCCGACGTGGGCATCACCCCCATGAACGACGGCAAGGTGATCCGCCTGGTGTTCCCCCAGCTCACCGAGGAGCGCAGAAAAGAGATCAACAAGAACATCTCCAAGATGAGCGAGGAAGCCAAGGTCGCCATCCGGAACATCCGCCGGGACGCCAACGACAAGTCCAAGGCCATGAAGAAGAATTCCGAAATGACCGAGGACGAGCAGAAGCAGTCCGACAAGGACATCCAGACCCTGACCGACAAGTATATCAAGGAAGTCGAAGCCATCACCGCGGCCAAGGAAAAGGAAATCATGGAAATCTGACGCCCCATACGGCGTTGCGCGCCCGGTGCAAGGGATGAGAGCCTTCGCCGGGCGTTTCCCTTGTGTATGGCGCGATCCCGGGGACATCCGGGTCCGGCTTTCTCCGCAGGGAATGGTATTTATCGAATAACAATAAAAATTTGTTGACAAACGCTTTTCTCCGTGCTATAATACCATCAGAGAAAAACAAAAGAAGGACCGCATCGTTATGGAAACCAACCGCGATTTCAGTGGGATCCCGGTCGAGACGCTTGTGAAGCAGTCCGGCCTCAGACACATCGCCTTCATCATGGACGGCAACGGACGGTGGGCGAAGAAGCGGATGCTGCCCCGGGAAGCCGGACACAAGGCGGGGGCGGACAACTTCAAGACCATCGTCCGGTACTGCAAGAAAATCGGCATGGAGTGCTGCACGGTCTACGCCTTCTCCACGGAGAACATCAAGCGCCCGAGGAGAGAGGTGGAGGCCCTGTTCCGTCTGCTGATCTCCTTCATCGAGGAGGCCGCGGAGGAGGACGACATCGAATTCCGCTTCATCGGCGAGCCGGGAGAGCTGGGAGAGACCATCGGCCAGCGCACGAAGCAGCTGGAGGACAGTACCCGGGGACGGCCCTACCGCCTCAACATCGCCTTCAACTACGGCGGCCGCGCGGAGATCGTTCATGCCGTGAACCGGCTCATGGCGGAGGGGAAGACCTCCGTCACCGAGGACGACATCTCCGCCAACCTCTATACCGCCGGACGCCCGGAGCCGGATCTCATTGTCCGGACGGGAGCTGAAATGCGGATCTCCAATTTCCTGCTGTGGCAGGCGGCATATGCGGAGCTGATCTTCTCAGACATCCTCTGGCCCGACTATTCCACCTCGGACGTGGACGCGGCGGTGCGGGAGTTTGCGTCCAGGTCCAGACGGTTCGGCGGGCTGGACAAGGCCGATCAGACGGGAGGAACCTGACATGCTGAAGCGCACCATCACGGCCATCGTCGCCATTGCGATTTTCATTCCGGTCTGCATTTTCTCGAAGTATATCGTCGTCTGGGAGGCGGCCATGACCATCCTGTCGATAGCCGCGGTCTACGAGATGACGAAGTGCGTCGGGGCGTCGAAGCATATCTCCCTGCTGATCCCGGCTTACGCGGTGTCGGTACTCGCTCCGTATCTGCTGGTCCGGAATCCCTGGGACATGTCTATGGTGCTGGGGCTGTATTTCCTGTATCTCATCTGGACCTT
>CACYWX010000506.1 GCA_902778205.1 uncultured Ruminococcus sp.
CCGAGATCGCCCCCAACCAGTACCGCTACGACGCCCGCATCACTCCCATGGAGGGCAAGTACTACGTGACCTGGTGCAACGGCTACCACGGACCCACCATCGGCGTGGCCTGGACCGAGGACTTCAAGACCTTCCATCAGCTGGAGAACGCCTTCCTGCCCTATAACCGCAACGGCGTCCTGTTCCCGCGGAAGATCGGCGGCATGTACATGATGCTGTCCCGTCCCTCCGACACCGGCCACACCCCCTTCGGCGACATCTACCTGAGCCAGTCCAAGGATCTGGAGTTCTGGGGCCGTCACCGCTTCGTGTTCGGCACCTACGGCGGAAACGCCTCCGCATGGCAGTCCACCAAGGTGGGCCCCGGTCCCGCTCCCATCGAGACGGACGAGGGCTGGCTCCTGATCTACCACGGCGTGCTGACCACCTGCAACGGCTTCGTGTACCGCATGGGCTGCGCGCTTCTCGATCTGGATGAGCCCTGGAAGGTTCTGCACCGCACCTCCGACTACATCCTCGCCCCGTGGGAGCTCTACGAGTGCGTGGGCGACGTGCCGAACGTGACCTTCCCCTGCGCCGCTCTGGCCGACGCCGACACCGGCCGCATCGCCATCTACTACGGCTGTGCGGACACCGTGACCGGCCTGGCCTTCACCACGGTGGACGAGCTGGTTGACTTCACCAAGGAACACGATCTCCTGAAGAAATAATTCTCCCGATGGACAGCGCTTCACCGAAACGGGCGGAGCGCTGTTTTTTCGTCCGCTGCGGGAGAAACGGATCACGGCATTGTTGACAAATCCCTCCGGATATGATATACTTTTTTGTGCATAAACCACCATTTTTGATCCGACACGGGAGGCTGTCATGAGAAAAACGTTCATCCGTATTTCAGCGCTTGTTCTTTCCCTTCTGCTGTGGCTGACAGCCTGCAGCGAGAATTCTCCCGTTCCGGAGGGAGAGACGGGGACCGCCGCCGCCGTTTCCGCCGGGGAGGAGATCGTCCCCGATCTCGAGACCGAGCCCGACTATCCGCCGCCGGATACGAGCGGTCTGGATTACGGCGGGAAGGCCGTCTCCTTCATGGCTCCGGAGTGGGGCACCATCCGCTATCAGTACACGGAGGAGCTGACCGGGGATTCCGTCAACGACGCGGCCTACAACCGGCTCCTGAACGTGGAGAACGCCCTGAACGTCAAGGGCGAATGGAACTGGAGCACCGACGCGGAGTGCCACAACGTGGTCCTGCGGTCCGTGACGGCCGGGGACGACGCCTATCAGATTGTCTACACCCACTGCATCTACGGCATCAGCGACTACGCCACGGGCGGCGCGCTCTTCGATCTCTACGACCTGCCCCATACGGACTACGCGGCCCCCTGGTGGAGCGGCTCCATGATGGAAGAGTTCCGCATCGGGTCCAAGCTGTACTACGGTGCCGGAGACCTGATCCTGCAGTCCGCCGTGTGCACCCTCTTCAACAAGGCCATCGCCGCCGACTACGACCTGCCGGACCACTACGAGCTGGTGCGCAACGGCGACTGGACCTACGACCGCTTCCTCCAGTACGCCTCCTCCGTCACGAGGGACGTCAACGGCGACGGCGTCATCGACGTGCACGACCAGACCGGGTACACCGGAGATCTGACGGAACGCTCCTGCGACATCCTCTTCTTCTGCGGGGAGCACTGCACGAAGGCCACGGACGAGGGACTGGAGCTGGTGTTCTGGAGCGACAAGGTCATCGAGCTGTTCGAGAAGACCTACGCCTACTTCATGAATCCGGATCTGTCCAACGGCTATTTCCGGTTCTACGACACCGACCAGCAGGGCTTCGACGAGGGGCTGGCCCTGTATACCTTCGCCACGGTGGGCGGCATCCCGGGACTGCGGGACTCCGAGGTGGACTTCGGCATCCTGCCCGGCCCCAAGTACAACGAGGAGCAGGAGGCCTATGTGTCCAATCCCTGGCCCTGCTTCGTGTGCGTCCCCGTCACCATCACCGATCCGGACATGACCGGCGCGGTGCTGGAGCTGTTCTGCTACGAGAGCCGGGCGCTCCAGACGGCCTACAACGAGAACCTGATCCGCGGCAAATCCACCCGGGACGAGGAGTCCCTGGAGATGCTGGACATCATCAACGAAGGCCTGACCTGCGACATCGGCGGCAGCTACCTGGGATTTGACTCCTCCTTCCACAAGATCTACTACTGCTTCTACGAGCTGATGCCGGAGCACAACGAGAACATCGCCTCCCACTACGAGAAGGCGAAGAAGCCGGTGGAAAAGACGCTCTCCAAGCTGTACGAGAAGATCCTCAAGGCAGAAGCGGGACAGTGATCCTTCCGGCCTGACCTCCGTC
>CACYWX010000507.1 GCA_902778205.1 uncultured Ruminococcus sp.
TCAATTCTATTTTTTTCATTTTCAACAAAGCAATGATTTTGCCTACTGAATGCTGGTATGCCAAACCTACGGATCCACCTTTGAAAAACAGCTCAAGCGCATCCTGTCCCTGCTTCTGGCGGGGATGCTTCTGACCACCGCCCTGGCTTCCTGCTCCTCAGGAGGGGAGACGAACGGGGGCAGGACCGAGGATAACACCACCACGGCCGCAGTCTCTGATCCGGGGGTAGATGAGACCCAGCCCGCCGAAACGGAGGAACCGGGACCGTCCCTGGCCTTCGGAGAACAGGATTACGGCGGGACCGTCTTCCATGTCCTCACCTGCTCCGAGGCGGACTACGAGTATCTGGCGGAGGAGGAGACCGGCGAACGGGTGAACGACGCCGTTTTCGCCCGGAACCGGAACGCGGAGGAATACCTGAACATCGATCTGGAGGTCATCTACGAATCCGGCGCGTGGAGCTCCCGGGACACCTACAACAATCTGGTGCGCTCCTCCATCACCGCGGGCGACAACGCCTACGACTACGTCACCGGCATGATCTCCTGCATCCAGCCCCTGGCCTCCACCCAGTATTTTCTGAATCTCAACGAGATGCCCGGCATGGAGCTGTCGAACCCCTGGTGGGTGTCCTCCATGCAGAAGGAGCTGTCCCTGAACGGGAAGCTGCTGTCCATCATCGGCGACGTGTCCCTGTCCCTGTACAAGGGCCTGTCCGTCTTCTTCTTCAATCAGAACCTGACCGCCGAGCGGAACATGGAGGATCCCTTCGCTCTGGTGCGGGAGGGCAAATGGACGGTGGACAAGATGATCTCCCTGGGCTCCGAGACCGGTACGGATCTGAACGGGGACGGCCAGTGGAGCCTCGCGGACGACCTGTACGGAACGGTGATCTACGAGGTGGTCTGGCGCTCCATGAACGCGGCGGTGGACGTGCATCCGGTCCACATCGGGGAAGACGGTCTTCCGGTAGTGGACGATCTGGACGAGCGGGCGGTCAGCGTCATCGAAAAGCTCACCTCCTATCTCCACGACCATGACGACGTCTGGATCATGGACAACGACACCCAGCCCCGGGACGCCTTCGTGGGCGGTCACGCGCTGTTCTTCCTGGGCAAGCTCTCCGCCATGGAGACCATGGGGGACATGGAGTCCGACTACGGCATCATCCCCATGCCCAAGTACGACGAGGCGCAGGCCGACTACTTCACGCAGATCGCCACCGCCACCCAGATCATCCTGGTCCCGGTGACCACGGGCAGTCCGGAGGTGACCGGCCATGTGCTGGAGACCCTCTGCTTCTTCACCTGGCGGGACGTGGTGGACGAATACTATCAGAACGCCCTCCAGACCCGCTACAGCCGGGACGCCGAGACCTCCGAGATGCTGGACATCATCCGGCAGGGAGCGGTGAACGGCTTCGACTATTCCTATTCCACGGCCATCGGCGGCGACCCCTGGGTCAACAAGATCGTCAGCGACTATTCCTACCGTGCCATCGCCCCCGCCTCCGCCTATGCCGCTCAGAAAAAGGTCTGGCAGAAGGCCATCGAAAAGATACTGGAGAACTACCAATGAGCGGAACCTATGTCTGGAAGCCGCGTGAAATCCCGCTTCACGACGGATACGACGTGATCGTTGCAGGAGGCGGACCCGCGGGAATCGCCGCTGCCGTCTCCGCCGCGCGGGAGGGAGCCGTCACCCTGCTGATCGAGGCCACGGGCGCTCTGGGCGGCATGAGCACCATGGGACTGGTCCCGGCCTGGTGTCCCTTCTCGGACAAGGAGAAGATCATCTACCGGGGACTGGCTCAGCGCATCTTTGAGGAAGGGAAGCGCCGGATGCCCCACGTGGATCCGGACAGCCTGGACTGGGTCCCGATCAATCCGGAGATCATGAAGGTTATCTACGACGATCTCTGCATGGAATTCGGCGTCCGCGTCCTCTTCGGAACGATCCTGTCGGATGCGGAGGCGGAGAACGGCGCGGTCAAGACCCTGCTCGTGACCAACAAGGCGGGACTGTCCGCGTACCGGGCGAAGGTGTATGTGGACTGCACCGGGGACGCCGATCTCTGCGCTATGGCCGGAGCGCCGGTGCATCTGGGGGACGACGATCCTGCCTATCCCCTGCAGGACGCCTCCCTCTGCTTCTCCGTCGGCGGCGTCAACGACGGGGCCTACGTACACGGGATCGATCTCCACACATCCAATCCCTCCGCTCCCGTCCACGCCATGGCATCCTCGGAGGACTACCCCTGGGTCACCGACGTCCACTTCTGCCACGCCCATATTGCCGAAGGAGCCGTGGGCTTCAACGCCGGGCATATCCGAGAGCTTCGAGGCAGGCACCATC
>CACYWX010000508.1 GCA_902778205.1 uncultured Ruminococcus sp.
TGCGGGACACAGGAAAGGATGGCGTACGAGATGAAAAAATGCGGACGAATGACGGCTCTGGTGCTGGCAGGTCTCTTGACGCTTTCCGGAGCTCTGGCCGGATGCTCGGAAAAGGCGGCGGAGGAGGCTGAGACCGGAGGAGCGGATCAGGAAACGGCGGCTCCGGTTCAGGCCGCGGAGGAAAACACTCCCGGAGGTGAGGCGTCCGACGCTCTCATCGCGGTGGAGGCGGACTACGACTGGACGGCCGGCGTGGCGAAAAACGACTACGGCGGATATGAATTCATGATCCTCAACGGCTGTACGGCGTCCTGGTACTCCTACACCCTGGTGACCACGGAGGAAACCACCGGCGAGCCCGTGAACGACGCCGTCTACGAGAGGACCCAGCGGACCAACGAATTTCTGAACGTGGACGTAAAGGAGAACAATGTTTCCGACTCCACGGCGGAGCTGAAGCGGTCGGTGAAGGCGGGAGGCGGCGATTTTGACGTGGCGCTCTGCACCCTGATGAACAGCTTCGGCATCGCCATGGAGGGGAACATCCTCGATCTGAACACCCTCGGCGGCCAGCTGGATCTGTCCACCTCCTGGTGGGATCAGAACGCGGTACACGACCTGGACATCAACGGAAAGCTCTACTTCACTACCAGCGACTTCGACACCACCCGGTTCGACTCCATCCGGTCCCTGTACTTCAACAAGCAGCTGGTGACGGATCTGTCCCTGGAGAACCCCTACGATCTGGTGGACGACAACCGCTGGACCCTGGACAAGTTCGTCGAGATCTGCGCCCTGGGCGAGAGCGACCTGGACGGCGACGGCGTCATGACGGACACCGACCGGTACGGATACGTGACCTACGGCGAGCTGGCGGTGGACATGCTGACGGCCGGCGCGGGCATCCGGTACATCGACAAGGACCCCGATACCGGACGGCTGATGGACGGCACCCAGGGCGAAAAGCTCGTGGACGTATACGCGAAGATCTACGATCTGCTCTGGACGGACAACCGGATCTTCGACTGCCGCCAGAGCCGGTACAGCAAATACGACCGGGGTCTGGGAGACCGGATCCAGGAGCCCGTGTTCACCGAAAACCACGCGATCTTCTACAGCGAATGCATGGCGTGGACCCGGGTGCTGCGGGAGATGGAGGCGGACTTCGGCGTGGTGCCTCCTCCGAAGTTCAACGAGGACCAGGACCGGTACTATTCCATCATCCTGAATCCCTTCATGCAGATGATCCCCATCACCGAAAAGGAGACGGAGCGGACCTGCAATATTCTGGACGTGCTGGCGGCGGCCTCCCACGACACGGTGGTGGACGCTTACGTGAACGTGACTCTGACCGGCAAGGTGGCGAGAGATCCCGACACGGTGCGGATGCTGCATCTGGTGTTCGCCGAGCTGTACTACAACCTGCACTTCTCCAACATCGGCATCCGCAGCACGATCCAGAACGGTCTGACCGGCGGACAGGAGAACATTTCCTCCATGATCCAGAAGACGGCCAAGTCCGTGAACAAGGGTCTGGAGAAGGTCAACGCGCAGTTCTTCGGATAAGATCGGAACCGGCAAAGTACATATAATATGGAAGAGAGAGGAGGGACCCGCCGTGAGATGGGACAGGAAGCTGACGGTTTTCGCCGTTCTGACGGTGACTGTGGCCGTACTGGCGGCGGGTCTGCTCCTCTGGACAACGCACAGAGGAATGCTTCGCGCGGCGGACCGAATCGAGGGCGCGGCGGAGGAGGGCTTTTTCCGGATGACGGAGCGGCTGGCGCGGAGCGAGAACGTTTTCCGGGTCAGTGTCAACCGGAGAGGGAAGTTCGAGGCCCAGCAGAGGTACCGGTCTTTCAGCACGGCCTGGCTGAGGGAGCTGGTCTTTGTCCCGGGGGAATATCTGGACGAGGACGTGGAATACAGCCACACGGTTTCCTTCCGGCTGAAATCCTACGATACGGAGAACGTGTACTCCCACAGGGATTCGCCGGTAGCCTACACACGGTACGACGATTCGGTCTCCATGGCGAAGAGCGGAGGGCTCTATTACGTCACGTATGTGGAGGGCAGCACGGAGTATCACTTTATGGTCAAATGCGCGCCGCTGACGGACTGGCTGGACGGGATCGCCGGATAGTTGGGACAAACCTACAAAGGAACGGCGCCTTATTCGGGATCAAAATGCGCAAAGTGAATGAAACGAAGGAAATCTTCAAAAAAGCCTTGACAATGCGGGGATGATGTGATAGAATACGGGAGCTGTCGCGGGGAGGGATCCTCCGGGGGCATACCGCAGAAAAAACTTTGAAAAAAGTTTTGAAAAGGGGTTGACAAAAAC
>CACYWX010000509.1 GCA_902778205.1 uncultured Ruminococcus sp.
CCGTCAGCATCCGGCGCGCCTCGTCCGTCAGGATCACGAACCGGACCACAAGAGGCGTCAGCGCGAGGATCACGGCGCAGGAGAACAGGCCGATGAGAGCGGAGAGCACCGCCAGACGGTCCCCGTAGAGCCGTCCCCGCTCCAGATTGCCGCTCCCCAGCTCGTTACCCACCAGGATCCCGCCCGCGGACGCGACGCCGTTGCAGAAGCAGCACATGAGGTCCCGCACCACGGAGGCGATGGAGTTGGCCGCCGCCGGATCCGTGCCCAGATGCCCCATGACGGCGGTGTAGGCCGTGAAGCCGATTCCCCACATGAGGGAGGCCCCGAGGATCGGCAGGGCGCATTTCCAGAAGTCCCGGCTCAGCCACCCGATCCTGAGGAAGAACCGGTCGGCCCGCGGTCTGACGAAGTCCTTCCCCATGGTGGAGGCGAGGGCCCAGATCAGCTCGATCACCCGGGCGATCACCGTGGCCAGCGCCGCTCCGTCCGCTCCCATGGCGGGGCCGATCAGCCCGAAGATGAAGACGGCGTTCAGAACGATGTTCAGAACCACCGCCCCCGAGCTGATCCAGGCGCTCCGGGCCGCGTGTCCCGTGATCTTCATGATGGACAGGCAGCACTGGGAGATCCCCGTCAGAAGATAGGACCAGGCCGCGATCCTCAGGTAGGACGCGCCGATTCGGATCAGCGCGGCGTCCTCCGCGTACAGCCGCATGAGGGCCGAGGGGAAGAAGAAGCATCCGGCGAAGAACAAGAGGGACACCAGCCCGTTTACCCGCAGGATCAGGGAGAAGATGTCCTCCACCGTGCGCCGGTCTCCCTTGCCCCAGTACTGGGCGCCCAGGATGGTTCCGGCTCCGGTGACCGTGGTCAGCACCATGTTCTGCACGAACTGGATCTGGGTAGCCAGGGACACGGCGGACATGGAGTTCTGCTCCACCCGTCCCAGCATCACCGCGTCCCCCGCCGCCACCGACGCCAGCATGAAGCTCTGGAAGGCGATGGGCAGGGTCAGGGCCGCGAGCTTTTTCAGAAATACCTTGTCTTTGAATAAATCGAGTTTCATATGCGGATGGATCTGTCTCCCGGGCCTTTATTTCTGAATCTCTCTTCCGGTATTATATAATTTCGGCGGGCGTTTGTCAAGAAGTCCGGAGCGCCGCAGACGGGAGAGGAGAACGAAAAACCGCGTCCCGATCCCTCCGGTTCCGGTCATATGCCACAAATCCGGCGAAGGCGCGATCTTTTTCCTCCGCGCTCTTGCATTTTCGGAAAAACGTGCTATAATGAATCTGTTGAAACAGGCGGATCCGGGGACCTCTCCGGGCTCCGCTGCCAAACACCTCGGGAAGAGCGCGGAGTCATCCGCGGACGGGAAAGAGAACGCCGGTCATGGGCTGAGAGCCGGCTGCCGTCCGGATTCCGCATTTCGCTTCCCGGGCGGTCCGACGTTCTGCCGGGCCGCGGGTGGACGGGGGGAAACGGCGTTTGCCGCAGTAGTTCCGTACGCGTGGGCGCGTTAAGCCCGATTCCGGCGGTTCGGCCAAACGGTCCGCCGGTCCGAGCGCCGTGAGCGATCACGGAATACGGGTGGTACCGCGGCGTCTGCCGTCCCTGTGAGAAGCGCTGTCCGACGGGCGGCGTACAGGGTATTTTTTATTTGCCGGAATTTGCTCCGGCTCACGAAGCAGAAAGGAACACAGACACATGAGAGAGACCCTCGAAAAGATCAGGAAGGAAGCGCTGGACGCCTTGTCCGCTCCCTCCGCCGAGATCGAAGAGCTCCGCATCCGCTACCTCGGCAAGAAGGGCGAGCTGACGGCGGTCCTGCGCGGCATGGGAAAGCTGTCGGCGGAGGAGAGACCCGTCGTCGGTCAGCTGGCCAACGAGGTCCGGGCGGAGATCGAGAAGAAAATCGACGAGCTCAACGAAAAGAAGAACGCCGCGCTGCTCGAGGCGAAGCTCCGGGCGGAAAAGCTGGACGTGACCGTTCCCGGCGATCCGGTGCGGGCAGGCCATTTCCATCCCCTGGCTCTGGTGCAGAGGCAGCTGGAGGACATCTTCCTCGGCATGGGCTATTCCATCGTGGACGGCCCCGAGGTGGAATACGACTACTACAACTTCCAGGCCCTGAACATCCCGCCGGATCATCCCGCCCGGGACACCCAGGACACCTTCTATATCTCCGACAACATCCTGCTCCGGTCCCAGACCTCCCCGGTCCAGGCCCGCGTCATGGAAAAGACCCAGCCCCCCATCAAGATCATCTCCCCCGGCCGGGTATACCGCTCCGACGCCGTGGACGCCACCCA
>CACYWX010000510.1 GCA_902778205.1 uncultured Ruminococcus sp.
CAGTTCTCCCACGCGCCGATGCTGGCCTCGTCCCCGCCGATGTGGATCCAGGGAGAGCCGGGAAACAGCTCCGCCACCTCGCCGAAGATTACCCTCAGGGCGTCGAACACCTCGTCCGAGGCCGGAAGGACCCCCGTGTTGCCGAAGAGCTCCGGATACGCCGCAAAAAACGGCCCCGTATGCCCCGGCACGTCCACCTCGGGCACCAGGGTGATCCCCCGCTCCGCCGCGTAGTCCGTCAGGGTCCGGATCTCCTCCGGGGTGTAGGTCCTGCCCTCGGTGGAGAGCTTCGGATACGCCTTCATGGGCAGGGTGAAGCTCTGGGAATCGGTGAAGTGCAGCTGAAGGCGGGAGGCCCGGTTTCTCCAGCACAGATCGACATAGGAGAGCACATAGGACAGCGGATGCCACTGACGGGCCAGATCCACCATCAGCCCTCTCCAGGGGCAGTCCGGCTCCTCGGTCCGGTCACAGGCCTCCGCCGCGATACTGTCTCCCTCCCGCGTCATCCGGGACAGCAGATCGGCCAGGCCATTGTGCATGCCCTTCTCCGCAGAGGTCGAAAGAACCGCCCCGTCCGGGGAGATCCGGATCCGGTATCCCTCCGCGCCGTGCCCCTCCTCGTACTCCAGTCTCAGACCGCCGTCTCCCTCCGTCCATTCCGTCCCGAAGGTCTCCCGGGCGTAGGCGCAGAACACCGCGGCGCATCCGGCGAACCGGGGATCGGCGCGGTAAACGGGTCTGATTGCACACAGTTTCGACATGGTACATTCCTCCTCAAATCGTCAGATTCGGCATGCGGACTCACCCCTCCGGCCGGTCCGTCATGCAGAACTCCAGTTTTCCTCCCCGCATCAGCTCTCCTGCAGGGATCCGGAAGCCTTCCGGCTCCCTTCCGTTGAAGCGGACGCTCTTCACGTAGATCCGCTCGTCGCTGACGCCGTCGGTCCCGATCTCAAGCACCCCGCCGTTATACAGCCGGATCCTCGCGGACCTCACGAAGGGAGAACCCATCAGGAAGAGATCCTGTCCGGCCACGGGAAACAGCCCCAGAGCCATCAGAACATAGTAGGACGACAGGGCGCCGGAGTCGTTGTTGCCCGGGATCCCGCCCGGTCCCTCGGTGAACAGGCATTTCATGCCCGCCCGGACGATCTCGCAGGTGCGGTCGTGACGGCCGGCGTACACATAGGAGAAGGGGGCCTCCGTGTCGGATTCGTTGTTGAAGCCCTCGAACCGCCCCAGCTTCATGCCCTCGCTGACCACAGCCCCGTCATGGGGATCCGTGGGCAGGACCACCGGCGGCGCGCCGTATCCGAAGAAATCGTCCAGCAGCTTCACGAACCGCTCTTTTCCGCCCGCCAGCCCGATCCGCAGCGTGCCCTCGTAGTAGCCGGAATCCGCCCCGAGAAGACCGGTCTCCCGGGAATACGCCCGCTCCCACAGCTTCCCGTAGGGCCGCAGAAGCTCCTCGGTATCCGTGTCCCCGGTCTCCCGCGCGATGTCCGCCGCCAGGGTGCAGGCCTCCGCCATATCCAGCAGGAAGGTATGGGACGCGCACCGGCCGTTTTCGGTGAAATCCCGCTTGCCCTCGGCGAAAAGGTCCAGCCGGAAATCCGCCAGAAGCCGCTTCACGTCCGTGGGATACCCGAACCGGTACGCCGTGAACAGCACGTAGAAGCCCAGCATCCTGGCCTGGGAGGTGGTGTGCTCGTAATGGCGGGACAGGCCCAGCTCCACCGGCATGACGCCCTCGGTCTCGCAGACCCGGAGCAGGGTTTCGCTGATTTTCGCACCCATGTTCCCATCGATCATATAAATCAGGGGCAGGGCCGTCTTGTACATGTCCCAGAGGGTGGCAAGATCCGCGGTGAAGGGACCGTCCCCGTAAAGAAAGCTCTCGTCCGTCCAGTCCGACGGCTTGATCAGGGAATGGTAGAGATTGGAATAGAAGATCCGCCTGACCCGTTCGTCGTCCGTCTCGATGTCGATGAGGGACAGCTTTTCGTTCCAGCTCCGGTACGCCTCCCGCCGTGCTTCGTCGAAATCGTAAGTTCCCCGGACCCGCTCCAGCGCGCGCGCCATGTCCCGGGGAGACAGGCTGAGTGCCAGATTCACAATCCCGTTCTCCGGGACCTCGATCCGCGCCAGACCGTCCTCGATCCGGATCCCCGTGTCGGCCCGGACCGCCATATGGATCCGGACGCCCTCGATGTCCGCCTCCGCCGCGGCCGTCTTCTCATCCTCGAGCCATACGGACAGATTCTCCACGCCCGCCCTCTCCCGTCCCGGGATGTTCAGGCCGTTGCTCGAGAAATCCACCGTGACGAATCCGCCGCCGTGTCCGAAGGTATAGCGGTGCAGAGCGGTCCGTCCGGTCACGGTCAGCTCGCAGCGGATGTCCTCAAGCACCGCCGTGTAATATCCGGGCTCGGCGGCTTCACAGACCGGCTCGCGCCGCTCGGGGGAGTCCGGATACCGCGGCGTCACCACGGCATAGTTGTAGTAGTATCCGATGGCGCCCGTGCCGCTGTGCTGAAGATGGGAGAACCCCAGAAGGCCCCTTCCGCCGGGAAAATGGGCGGGACGGGCGAAGGAGTTCGGCAGGTGGTCGCCGTACCCGGTGGGATAGCCTCCGGAATAGGGCCCGGCCGACACGGCGGAAAACGGAAGGCAGGCGGCGGGATTCGTGTTTCCGCACCCGGCCTTGATGAAATACCACCGGGCGGCGATCCCCTCCGGCTTCGGATCGATCTCCCCGCACCCGTGGAACACATTGACGTATCCGGCGTAATCCTTCATCGCAACCTCTCCGATCTGTCAGAGCTCCGGCGTCTCCGCATCCGGGAAGCGGAGCGCCTCTGATGGTATGATAGCACAGGAGGCCGGGCCTTGTCAAGAGCGGAGCCGTTGACAAACCGCCCCGATCCCGGTATAATAGACTCATGAGCCGGACGACGCGGAATTCCCGTTCGCAGTCCGGCAGACCGCAGCAGTGAAAGGCCGAGCCTATGCAAGCCATCGATTTCGAACGCCTGACGGACCGCTCCGTCCTGACCGTCCCCGCCGGGATCCACCGGTTTCCATCACCGATCCGGATCCGGGGAAAGAAAGACATCCGCATCGTTGGGGAGGACGGCGCGGTTCTAAGAGGCACGATCCCCCTCTCAAGGGAGGATTTCATCGAGGAGGAGCCCGGCGTGCTGTCGGTGCCCGTTCCCTGCCCCGTGGATGGCTTCTGGTCCGGCTCCCGCCGCTATGAAAACGCCCGCTATCCGAAGCGCACGGACCCGGCTCTTCCCTTCGGCGGATACGCGGCGGACTGCGTGCTGCCGGAGAAGACGAAGGACTGGGCCGATCCCGCCGGAGGATGGATCCACGCCATGCACCGGCATCTCTGGGGCGGCTTCTCCTACCGCATCGACGGGAAGGCGCCGGACGGATCCCTCCTTCTGACGGGAGGATGGCAGAACAACCGGCAGATGGGCATGCACGACGAATACCGGTATGCCGAGAACATCCGGGAGGAGCTGACGGAGCCGGGGGAGTGGTTCTATGACGCAAAGGCGGGGCGGCTTCTTGTGATCCCGTATCCCGGGGACGATC
>CACYWX010000511.1 GCA_902778205.1 uncultured Ruminococcus sp.
ATGGACCTGCGGCGAGGACGGAAACTACGAGATCACCCCCGACTACGAGGACGAGGAGAACTACCTGGGCGATTTCGGCACGGCCGTGGTCATGCACATCAACGAGGAGGGCGAGGAATTCCTCTCCGCCTCCCGTCTGAAGGACATTCTCGACAAGTACTGCGCCTTCATGCCCGAGGAGATCTATTTCGACGACGGCGAGGAGCACACCCACAAGGACGAGAACGGAAACGACGTGCCCGACGAGGACAAGCCGGTCAACGACACCCATCCCCTCTGGCTGAAGAACCCCTCCGACTGCACCGACGACGAATACAAGGACTTCTACAGGAAGGTGTTCCACGACTGGAAGGAGCCGCTGTTCCACATCCATCTCAAGGCCGATTATCCGCTGAATTTCAAGGGAATCCTGTACTTCCCCCGCATCGGCAGCGAGTTCGACAGCCTGGAGGGCCAGGTCAAGCTGTACTACAACCAGGTCTTCGTGGCGGACAACATCAAGGAGGTCATCCCGGACTACCTTCTGATGCTCAAGGGCGTGCTGGACTGCCCCGAGCTGCCCCTGAACGTGTCCCGGAGCTATCTGCAGAACTCCGGCTACGTGCAGAAGATCTCCCAGCACATCACCAAGAAGGTGGCGGACAAGCTGAACTCCATGTTCTCCACCGACCGGGAGGCCTACGAGAAGATCTGGCGGGACCTCAAGACCTTCGTGGAATACGGCTCCCTGAAGGACCGCAAGTTCTACGACCGCGTCAAGGGCTCCGTCCTCATGGAGACCACCGAGGGCGCGTTCCGCACGGTGGAGGAGTATCTGGAGACCGCCAAGGAAAAGCACGAGAACAAGATCTACTACGCCACCGACGTCACCGCCCAGTCCGGCTACGTGAAGATGTTCCGGGACGCCGGCATCGAGGTGGCCGTGTTCGACCGGATCATCGACACCCAGTTCTTCAGCGTCATCGAGGAAACCCACGAGGGCGTGAAATTCGCCCGCATCGACGCGGAGATGGCCGACGTGCTGAAGGGTGAGGGAGAGAAGACCGAGTACCCCGCCCTCGTGGACCTGTTCAAGGCCGCCGCCGGAGACAGCACCAAGGTGACCTTCGAGCGCTTTAAGGACGAGGGCACGCCCGCCATTCTGAACGTTCCCGAGGAGATGCGCCGCATGAGCGACATGATGAAGCTCTACCGCATGGGCGGCGATTTCCCGGTGGAGCAGACCCTGATCCTCAACACCGCCTCCCCGCTGATCCGGAAGCTGAACGACATGGCGGCTCCGGAAGAGAAGCCGGAGGAGGGAGAGGAGAAGACCGAAGCCGCTCCCGTCAGCGGTGAGGCGAAAGCCCTGGCCCGTCAGATCTACCTGCTGGCCGCCCTGTCCCAGCGTCAGCTGAGCGCGGACGAGCTGGTGGAATTCCTCTCCGGCAGCTACGATCTGCTGAACCGGACGCTCTGATCCCGTGGCGGATGACAGGAAAGCCGGATCCCGGGATCCGTTCACCGCGAATCTGCGCTTTTTACGGGACCGGGAGAAGGCGCTCGGTGCCCTGGAACGGATCCAGATGGAGGAGGCTGTGAGGGCGGCGGCGGGGACGCTCTCCTCTCCTCCGACGCCCGAGGAGACGGCGGAGCTGTTCGCCTCCCTTGAGGGATCGGATTTCGCGGAGTTCTGCGCGGCGGTGAGCCGGACCCTGGGAAGGCCTCACCCCGCCGACAAGTCCGGAGCCTCCCGCCGGGATCCCGACGGACCGGAGCCCGTCCGGATCGCCTATCTGCAGAACGCCTTTTCCGACCGGGCGTTCCGGATCTTCTCTGCCCATCTCGGGGGCTCCGGGAGAACCGCCGCCGTCTACTTTCCGGGTTTCCGGGAGGTGGCGGAGGAGGTCTATTCGGGCCGCTGCTCCTGCGCCATCCTGCCCACGGCCAACTCCGCGGACGGGCAGATCCTCTCCTTCCGGCGGCTGATCGGGCGGTATGACCTGAAAATCACGGCGGCGGCGGACGTCTCCACCGACGGCGAGCAGACCATGCGCTTCGTCCTTTTGAGACGGAGGCTCCCTCCCCCGCCCTGGACCGCCTCTTTTCTGGACCTCTCCGCCGTACCCACGGACGAGCTCTCCGCCGGGGCCCTGCTGTCAGCCTGCGAACGGCTCGGCGCGGCGCTGGTCTCCGTCAATTCCCATCCCTCCGGCACGGAGCAAGACCGGAACGTGCTGGATCTGACCTTCGATCTGAGGGGGTATCTGGAAGGCTCACACGTCCGGTATGAAGCGGTCGGGAGCTACGAGCTGCTGTGATACTATAGTGTGTTCACACTATAAAGGAAGGAAACGCTCCGCGTTTCCAATTGAATGGCCTTGCGCAGGCCGGGCGTCGGGAGGGATACCATCTCAGGCCGAAGGTACCCCTCCCGAGGGTCCCCCTTGGCCAGAGAGCATAATCCTGACAGTTCACATCTGTATACAAACCTGATTCTGCATCCCAGATCCCCGCGCGAACTGGGAGAGTCAGCCGAAACATACGTGGAACAAGTTCCACGGTTTTCTCGGGAACCTCGAAAACAGCGATCGAAACGCGCATTTCAGGGATGTAATAAAGAAAAACATGGAAATAGTGCTTTTTTGCGCCATATACAGACTGTTCAAGCCCTCTTGGTTTTGTGTGAACACACCCTAAATATGTTCTAAAACATTTCAAAGTTTTTGATCGACCTTTTTTCAAAAAGAGCGCCGGGGAGGCGCGGCTCCCCAGGTCTCGGGGCAGAGGTCGGAACACCCAGGATTTCTGAGGAGTTCCTCTTTTGGTTCTTTCGGATTCAACTTGTTGAACCGGCTCCTCAGATAAAGGAGAAAAGAACAACGTCGAGCTTTGCTTTGATATGATTTAGAGGAAAAAA
>CACYWX010000512.1 GCA_902778205.1 uncultured Ruminococcus sp.
GGAGGAATTCATCCGCCGCCTGAAAGCCTACGGCGATCCTACGGAACTGACGCGGGAGATGTGCATGGAGCTCATTGAATTCGTCACCGTGGATAAGTGCCCGGGTAAGTACAGCAAGGAACCCCGCGAGATTCACATCTACTACAAGCTCCTCGATAAGCACGCCGCGGAGGAATACAGGGGTAAACCGACAAAAACATGTGCGGATAATTGATGTCCAAGACGAGTGACTGCTACAGCCATCTCGAGGCGAGCGCGAAGGAACGCGCCGGAGAGGTACTCTCGAGCATCCTCGGAGCGGATCAGGATTGTGAAAGCGAGGAAGAGTAACGCTCATGAAGAAAAACGATGAAGTCCTGTCCCTCGAGCAGATGAGAATCCTTCTGCATATCTCGAAGCGCAAAGCGGCATGGATGCTGCAGAATCAGGTCATCCCCTGCATCGTCAACGATCAGATGACCACGCACAAGTATATGGTTCGCCGGGAAGACGTGGACGCGTTTCTGCGTCTCCCGGTAGCGGAGCAGAATGCGCGGATCCCGGTCGGACAGTTCACCAGCGGCAATCCATGCAAACCTGTGAGCAATGTGTACGCATATTCTATCCCAGATACCGAACGGAATCGCTTCACCCTGTACCTGGACGATCTGTTCTCTGATAAGCCGAACGCACTCACGATCAACATGGCCTGCTCCATGACCGGGTACAGCGCAACGACACTGAACCGCTGGATCGACACAGGGCTGCTCTTCGCGGCGTGGGTCTTCGACGGTCCGCGGATCCCGAAATCAACTCTGGTATCATTCCTCGCATCGGACTACGCGTTCCGGATCCATCAGAAGTCGGAGAGCCATACTGCACTGTTGGAAAAGTGGATGGAAACCCAGAAAACAGAAGCCTCCAAGATCCGATGCGGGCAGCAGGGTTCCTGTTCCCCAGCCCGCGAAAAAAGGCTTGACAACTCGGGTTGAATATGGTATAATCTCCCCGTCAGTACGAAGCTGACCACCGGGAGACAGGTCCCGGAAACAAATTCATAAACCGTCCGGAATCATGTTCACGAAGGCATGCGCATCCTCAGAAGGGGGCGTATGCCTTTTTTGCATTCAGAGGCGTGCGGCCGCATGAGAGATCGGGGAACGATCCGGACGGAAGAGGAGGATTCCTATGGCTTGTTTTCTTGTTCCCGCCGCTGAGGCGATCGTCACCACCGTCGCGTCCAAAGCGATGAAAAAGAATTCCGTCCCCGCATCCGAGGCGGAAGCGAAAATCACGTTCGGCTCCAGGCTGAACTGGCTGAACAATCTGCTCTGGGGCGGCTCCGCGCTCCTGGCCTTCGAGCACGTCTGGCACGGCGAGGTCACCCCGTTCTTCCCGTTCCTCACGGCGGCCGCCGAAGGGGAGACGGTTGAGATGCTGAAGGAGATGGGCACGGTCGGCGTCGGCATGGCGGTGCTCGTCACGGGTGTCTGGGTCGGTATGGTCCTCGTTGCAAAGGCCATCGAGAAGAGACCCGCGCCGGAACCTGAGGCCGCGGAGGTGCAGTCATGACCCTGCTCACCACTGTCTTCGCCGCCGTCATCGTCACCGTTCTCTGGTACAAGGGCAAAACGGATCTGAAGCTCGGCGTGCTCTGCTGGCTCTATTGGGGTGCGTCCCTGATGTGGCTGGTGGACGCCATCACGGAATATGTGGAGCTGGGCGCGGAGTTCTTCACCCCCGCCTTTGAAGATCTGGTGAACGACTTCTAGCTCGGCCTCTCCGTCGTCGCGCTGGGGCTGGTGATCTGGCTCGTCGTCCTGCTGGTCAGGGATCCGCAGGGCAAGGTGCGCGCCGCGCTGAAACGGAAATAAGGAAAAGGCGGTCCGGGCGTAAATGCTTTGACCGCCTTTCGCATCGCAGGATGGGAGGACCGACATGAATGAAGAGATCCGGTACGCCTCACCGGAGAGTCAGTACGAGGACAGGGGAGTGGTCCCCGCCGACACCGAGGAGATTTTCTGGGCCCGCATGAGCGACGATTATGCCAGCCGACTGAAGTGCGGGAATCTTCTGGCCCGGCAGTACCGCTACCGGGAAGCCGTCGAGCTGTACCGCAGGGCCGAACGCATCCGGCAGGACGATCCGGCGTTGTATCTTCGGATGGGTGGTGCGCTTCTGACACTGTTCCGCTTCGACGAGGCGGCGGAGTGTTACGAACGCGCGCGGGAGCTCGGAATGGAGGCGCAAAAGCTCGCG
>CACYWX010000513.1 GCA_902778205.1 uncultured Ruminococcus sp.
CCCCGTCCGAGCGGTTGACGGTCCTCTATCCCGCGCGTCTGAACAAGGACCTTGACGGGTATCCGAAAATCGGAGACGTGCAGGCCGCCTTTATGGAGTTTGAAGAGCGGGAGAATTGCCTCGTGGACGCGAAAGGTGTTTCCGCCTCCCGGTTCACGGACTACCTGCGGCTGAATCTTTTAGCCGGAGACGCGGCGTTTGACGTGATCCACGAGGACAAATGCGACGAAGGGGATCTGTTTTACGCTATCCTGCGCTATGGGCTCTATCTGCCCCTCGAAGAGCAGGAGGGGATCGTGAAGAATTATGAAAACTTCGCCGGTGGCGTGAAGGAGTACATGACCCGGGACGGGCACCTCATCGGGATTCCGTTCCGCTTTCAGACAACGGGCTTTGTCGTGACCCCGGCTTATCAGGACAGCAGTCTATCCGTGCCGGATCTCGGCTGGACACTGGAGGACTTCTGGAACATCTGCGAGGAGGCGAGGCCGCTTGTGAACGGCGGGACCGCTCTGACGGAGGATTTCTATCTGTCGTGGATCTTCGAAGCCCTGATCCAGAGCGGAATGGAAAAGGGCTGGTTGGAGGAGGACGCTTTTGTCTCCGCCGCCCGGAAGCTGACCGAATACTCCGCCTGCGGGGTGATCCGTCCGTTTGACGTGAACATGACCTATCTTCTGGAAAACCGCCTGCATATCCCCGCCGTAGAAAGGGAGTATGCTATGGTGGACGTGGCAAAGGCTCTACCCCTGCCGCTTGTCGACGGAGAACGGTTCTGTCCTCTTTCGAGCTTTGTCTGGGCGTACCGGGACGCGGGGAATCCGACGCTGGCAGTCCGGTATCTCGAAATGCTTTCCTCGGATGATTATATCTATGAAGCGAACGACCGCACTCTGTACGGGAGCGACCCGGACCGATTTTTCAAAACGACGCTCGCAATGGTAGGACAGATCGGCATGACGGAACGGATTGGGATGGAATTCACGGAGAGGGATCGCCTCCTGCTCTCGAAGACCTCCGAGCTCATGAGCGGTCAGAAGCTCGAAATCCTCGACCATAAGGAAGCGGAAGACGTCATTCGCCCGATTCTCGATAAAATGTTCGCGGGAGAGCTCTCTGCGGAGGACGCGGCAAAGGAGATCGTGCGGTACGCGAAGAGAAGGTATTTTGAGTGAAAGGATTCAAGGGAAAAGGAGATCCTATCATGTATAAGACAGGACATATAAGATCAGGGCATGTTTCTTGTGAAAGAACGGGGAAAGCCGATGCCTCAAACCGGTTTGCCGCGCTGACTTTGGTGATTGTCATGGCTGTTTTCAGCGTTCTCGCCGGATGCACGAAACCGAGTGAAGATCCGAACATCGCGCCGCCGGTTACGGTAATAAACGGAAAGACGGAAAACCCGCCGGATGTTCTGACCCATGTGTTCCGGCCGGAGAGCTTCGCCATTCCCGAAAACTATTCCTTCAACGGTCAGATCCTCCCCCGGTACGACGAGGAGGCAGGGACGCTGACCTATCTGGCGGCCTGCTGGAAGAGCTGGGAAGATGAAAACGGCATGTGGCAGAGCGAGACCGTCAGCGAAATCGTCACGGCGAATACGGAGACCGTTCTTCACGAAACGGAACTCCCCGTTGAAAAGGACGAAACCCTCTCCTGCGGCCTCTTCACAAAGGACGGACTTCTCGGGACGGTCAGCAGATTCGATTTCGAGAAGGGGCAGGAGTCGTTCCGGCTTCTGTCCTGGAAGATCGGGCCGGACGGCGCGGAGGTTCGGGCGGAGATCGGCGACATGGGGACTCTGTTTGAAAGCAGCAAAACGCTCGGCTGGTTCCGCGTGGAGCGAATGGCCGAGGACGCCGACGGGTATCTCTATCTGGCGTCCCGGCAGGAGGTCGTCGTCCTGACCCCGGAGCTCGAGAAATTCTTTTCAATCACGACGCCAGATGCCATTGACAGCATGGCGGTCAGCGGGGACGGACGGGTATGGGTCATGGGATCCCTCGGAAACGGACGGGTTCTTTGCCCCGTGGACCGGGAAATCCTGTCCTTCGGCGATCCCCTTCCCCTGTCCGCTCTGCCGGAGGGCGCGAACGAGCTGTTCTTCGGTCCCGGCCATGATTTCTATTACCGGAGCGGCAACGGCCTGTACGCCGCTGACTTTTCCGAATCCGGCACGAAGGATGTCTCCGACGAGCTGATCCTCGATTTCATGAACTCCGATCTTTCTCTTTCACGGGACTCGGCGTCGATTCTGGCGGTGTACGGTCCCGAAGCAGTCCTCATGTCCGAGCAGGGAGAGAACGCCGCGGTGCCGTCCATCTACCGGAAAGCGCCGGACGTCGATCTGTCCGCCGTCACAGTCCTGCGGCTTGTTCATACCGGTCAGCCGGAGATCTCTCTGGCCGGGAAAATCACATACTTCAACAAATCCCATGACGGCGTCCGGATCGTCATAGAGGATTACCGGACCGGAGAGGATATTATCGGGGGCGAAAAGCAGCTGGCGGCGGAGATGGCGACGGGATCCCGCCCGGATATTGTCATCACCTCTCAGTCCGGCCCCGCCCTTTCTTATGTTGTAAAGCATGGACTTTTCGCCGATCTGAAACCGTTCACGGAGCGGGAAGGGCTATTGAACCGGGACAACCTCATGGGCTGCGTGAAGCGCACCTTCACCGACGGGGACGGGCGGCTCTTCTGTCTGACGCCCTCCTTCTGGATCCAGACCGTCGTCTCCACGGACGAGCTGCTCGGGAAGTACGCGGGGCGGGATTCGTGGACGGCGGAAGAGCTTCTGGATTTTGCAACAAGTCTGCCCTCCGACCGCCTGCTCATGGAGGGGCTGACAAGGAGCTCAGCGGCGTATATGCTGCTCGGCCCCGGCGGGTATGCCTGCTTCCTTTCGGAGGACGGCAAAACCGCTTCCTT
>CACYWX010000514.1 GCA_902778205.1 uncultured Ruminococcus sp.
CGCGGACGAGTGCATCGAGTGCGGCGCCTGCGCGGGCGTATGTCCCGTGGAAGCTCCGAAGCCGGAGGAATAATCCGCGTCGGGCCGGAAGCGTTTCAAGACCGGAAGGGGAGCGTGGGGGGAGACCCTTCGCTTCCCCTTTTTCCATATTTCCGCCCATGAGGCCGGTACGTCGTACCGCCGCATCTCGCGGACAAAACGGGAGGATTTTCCGATGAAAACGGCTGGATTGTACTTCCTCGCGGCAGTTCTCTTCCTCTATTGCACCGTCGCCTCTCTTCTTGCGCTGGAAAAAGCCGAAGAATCCGCGGCGCGGTCCGGGAAGGATGAGACCCGGGACGACATTCCCCGGGACGCCGCGAACACAACGGCATGACCGAATTCGTCACCCCCATCAACGAGGAACTGCTGCTCATTCAGCGGCGGGGCGACCTGACCTTCGGCACGGACGCCTATCTGCTGGGCGCCTTCGTCCGGTCCATGCCCCGGGAGCGTGCCGCGGAATTCGGCGGAGGCAGCGGGGTCGTATCCCTGCTCTGCGCCGCCCGGGGACGGTTCGCCCGGATCCTCTGCGCCGAGCTCCGGCCGGACCTGACGGATCTGATCCGGCGCAACGCGGAGCTGAACGGACTGGATGGTATAATCGAGGCGCTCCCGGCCGACGTGCGGAAGCTGACGGTTCGGGACACGGGGGGCGAGCTGGCGGCGGTGTTTTCCAATCCCCCCTATTTCCGCGCGGGCTCCGGCCGGGTCAGCGGATCCCCGGACCTGCGGGCTGCCCGGTCGGAGGAGAACGGCACGATCCGGGATTTCTGCGCCTCGGCGTCGAGGCTTCTCCGGTGGGGCGGACTCTTCACCCTGGTCTACCGGCCCGAGCGGCTGACGGAGCTGCTGTATTCCCTCCGTTCCTCCTCCCTCGAGCCGAAGCGGATCGTCTTCGTCCATCCCGTATCCGACGCGCCGCCCTCCCTGGTGCTCGTCGAGGCGAAAAAGGGCGCGGGAGAAGGGCTCCGGTACGCGCGTCCGCTCACGGTTTACCGCGACGGCTCAAAGAGCGTTTACACCGACGACATGCGCCGGGTCTACGACGACTTCTCCCTGGACCATCTATTCTGAATCTCTCACCACGGAAAGGCGGAAGCTATGCCCCAAAGAATTCCCTCCGATGAAAAGAACGCCGTGGAGGGCGGCACCCTGTATCTGGTGGCCACGCCCATCGGCAATATGGCGGACCTGTCCTCCCGGGCCCTGAAAATCCTCTCCACCGTGGACTTCGTAGCGGCGGAGGACACCCGGAACTCCGGGCTGATGCTGTCCCGGCTCAACATCCGGAAGCCCATGGTGAGCTACCATGAGCACAACCGCCGGGAGCGCGGCCCCTATATCGCCGAGCGGCTGAAGAACGGCGAATCCTGCGCGCTGGTCACGGACGCGGGGACCCCGGCGGTCAGCGATCCCGGGGAGGATCTGGTGCGGCTCTGTGCCGAGGAGGGGATCCCCGTCACGGCAGTCCCCGGATGCTGTGCCGCGGTGACTGCCCTGGCTCTGTCCGGGCTATCCACCCGCCGGTTCGCCTTCGAGGGATTTCTGCCCTCGTCCGGGCGGGAGCGGTCGGAGCGGCTGAAGGAGCTGAAATCCGAGCCCCGCACCGTCATCCTCTACGAAGCGCCCCACCGGCTCAGAGAGACCCTCTCCGACCTGTACGGCGCGGTGGGAGACCGGCACGTCGCCCTCTGCCGGGAAATGACCAAGCTCAACGAGGAGATCCTGCGCACGACTCTCTCCGGCGCGGTAAAGGTCTATGAGGAGAAGGAGCCCCGGGGAGAATACGTCCTGGTGCTGGAGGGCCTGACTACGGCTGAGGAGCAGGCGGACTATCCGGAGGACATCGCGGCCCACGTGGCCCTGCTGGAGGACGGCGGCCTGTCCCGGATGGACGCCATCAAGGCGGCGGCCCGGGCGAGAGGCGTCAAAAAGAACGACATCTACAACGCCCTGCTTCGACAGGACGAGGAATAATACAAATTCCGGTCTAAATCATGGATTTAGACTGTCCTGAAAGTCAATCTGACTTTCAGAATCACACAAAACCATTTTGCAGCGGTTTTGTGTGGAATTATAGCAATACTCAGAATTAGCTGCACTATGCCCAACAATTAGTTTTTGATCGAACTTTTTCCAAAAAGTTCGTGGGGTGTCGGGGCAACGCCCTGA
>CACYWX010000515.1 GCA_902778205.1 uncultured Ruminococcus sp.
ATGCGCTGCGCAAAAGCGGCATTGCCGTGCCGGAGCAGGTCAAGGTCACGGGCTATGACGGCATGTGGTATTCCGCCATGCCCACGGTGAAGATCTCCCGGTCCTCCACCTCGTCCCCGTCGAAGGTCATGGATGTCACCGTACCTGCCGACCGGGAATAGGTCACCCGAAGCCCGTCCGACAGCTGGTAGAACTCCGTGTGCTCCCCCGCCAGCGTCTCCTCCCGGAGCATGTAGGCCAGCATCCGCCGGAGCTGCGCGCCCGTGACCTTCGCCATATAGAGGGGATCCGCGAAGGGGAAGCATTCCGTAAGGTCCGAGTAGGTCACCACGGGGCCCATCTCCCCGGAGCGGATGCCGCCCGAGGCGAAGAGCATCACGTCCAGATCCATGGCGTCCCGCACGCATTCGGCGAAGAGGTCCCCCAATTCCGTCTCCGCGTTCCGGCAGGGATGGGTCAGCTTCTTCCGGAAGCGCGTCACCACCCGGTTGTACTTGGCGTCCGTGGCGGTCTTGAAGCTCTTGATCATTTCCTCCACCGCCGGGTCCCGCTCCGACGTGGTCTCGTCGATGGGATCGCAGCGCCAGGTCCAGGATTCCAGCCGGTTTTCCTCCGTGTCCACCGTCAGGTCGAACCGGCCGATGACGCCGGAGCCCCAGCCCGCCTGAACGATGGGGATCCCGTTCACCACCTCCGCCCGCTCCATGAAGGTGTGGGAGTGGCCCCCGATGATCAGATCCACTCCCCAGGAGGGATCCAGCAGGGCCGCCAGCTTCCGGTCCTCCCCCAGCCCGATATGGGTCAGCAGGACGGTGAGGTCGATGTCCGCGGCCCGGTAGACCCCGGCAATGCGCCCCACCTCCTCCGCGGCGGCCCGGATGTCGATGAAGGACCCGATGAGCTTTTCGGACCGGGTCTGCGCCAGCACCTCGTCCGTCAGGATCCCGATGAAGAGGACCTTCATGCCCCCGGTCCGCACCACCCGGCAGGGCTGGAACAGGCGGGCCCCGTTGATGGTCACGTGGAGGTTGGCGTTGATGAGGGGAAAGCGGGCGCATTTCTCGATGAAGAGCAGATGGGCCACGCCGTAGTCCGTCTCATGGTTCCCCACGCACACCGCGTCCGGGGACAGCATGTTGACGATCTCCACCGTGGAAATGCCCATGTACTCCGAATCGATGACGGAGCCCCGGAACATATCCCCGGCGATGACGTACAGTGTGTCGGGATTCTCCGCCGCCGCACGGTTCACGTAGCCGGACAGCAGGGACACGCCGCCCGTGATCCGCCCGTCCCGCACGGTGGGCAGAAAATCCCCGTGCAGGTCGTTGGAATGGAGTATGGTCAGTCTCTTATAGCGCTGCTCGGCCATGGTATCCTCCCGGCGCTCACACCCGCGGTCCCACGTCGGAGACGTCGATGTCCCGGAAGCCGAGGGCGTAGGCGGGGGAATTCTCCTTCAGCCGGAAGTCGTGCCCCTCCGCGTCCGCGAACAGAGGATCCGCGACGAGGGAACCGTACTCCATCCCCGCCGCGCGGAAGTCCTCCATGCTCATCTCGTCCCCCTCCCCGAACCGGCGCATGACCGGCGATTCCGGACGCGAGGCGTCGAAGTACAGGTTCCGCGAAGAGGAGACGGTACCCTGGGCGATCTGGTTCCGGCTGATGTCGAACATGGGCGAGCCGGAGGAATAGACGATGTTGTTTTCGAACAGGATGGACATATGGGCCTCCGTCCTGCTGACCCGCATCATGGGGCCGTCCGAGAAGGCGAAGATGTTGTTCCTCACGGTGTTCATGGAGCCATAGTGCTGGTGGTAGGAGTTGTCCGAGGTGTTCCAGCAAATGTTGTTCTCCAGCGTGATGAAGGAGGAGCCCTCGTCCGTGTACAGCGCCCAGCCGCCGTAGTTCCGGGAGCGCACGTCGTGGATCACGTTGCCGGACACCACCGTTCCGGGCTGCAGGCCCAGCAGGTAGACACCGCCCATGTCGGAGAGCATGCCGTCCCCCAGATGGTGGATGTGGTTCTTCTCGATCCGGTTGTCCCTTGTGACGGAGGGCGCGTAGCCCCAGATCCATCCGCCGGACACGCCCGTGTAGTACAGGTATCCGATCTCGTTGTGGGCAATCGTGTTCTCATAGGTGTGCATCATCAGGATCCCGCAGGCCGCGAAGTACCGACGCCCGCAGTACAGGATCCGGCAGTCCTCC
>CACYWX010000516.1 GCA_902778205.1 uncultured Ruminococcus sp.
TAATCCGCGGTATAGCTTTTCTGGAGCAGGGCGCACCCCTTGTACTTCTCGTTGGTGAGGATGCTCCCCACGGTGCCGGCGCGCCAGACCCGACATCCGGCGGGAGTCGCGGCGCCGAGTCCGGTCAGCTTTTTCGCAATGGCCGTATACGACAGGCCGGAGAGGAATTCGCCGTAGATCAGCCTTACCGTCTCCGCCTCCTCCGGGTTGATCACCAGTTCCCCGTTCTCTCCCCGGTCATAGCCGAGGAAGCGGCTGAACGGCACCGTCGCCCTGCCGTCCGCGAACCGTTTCCGCTGTCCCCACGTGACGTTCTGGGAGATCGAACGGCTCTCCTCTTGGGCAAGGCTGGACATGATGGAGATCAGCAGCTCCCCCCGGGCATCGAAGGTCCGGATGTTTTCCTTTTCAAAATAAACCTCAACTCCATGCTCCTTCAGCCTCCGGATGGTCGTCAGGCTGTCCACCGTGTTCCGCGCGAACCGGCTCACCGATTTGGTGAGGATCAGATCGATCCTGCCCGCCAGCGCATCCTCCACCATCCGGTTGAAGCCCTCGCGCTTCTTCGTGGAGGTTCCGCTGATGCCCTCGTCCGCGTAGATCCCCGCGAACTCCCACGCCCCGTTTCCCGTGATGAATCTCCTGTAGTAGTCGCACTGAGCCTCGTAGCTGTTCTGCTGATCCTCGTGATCCGTGGAAACGCGGGCGTACGCGGCGACTCTCTGCTTTTTGAGGCTCTCAGCCGGCGCGGATTCCTCCCGCTTCACCGTCGCCGGGATCTTCGTCACGGTGGGCATCCTCTCCCTCCTCTCGCCTGCTCCTGTGACGGAATCGCTCCGCCCTCTGCGCGACACCGTATACGATCTCAGCTCCGTACCTCCGGGCGAATTCCCTCTGCGCCGCTTGAAAGGTCTCCATGGAGATGACGGCGGGGTGCGTCCCTTCCATAAAATACATGGGGAGCTCCCCGCGGTTGCGGATCCGTTTGTGGGTCACGTGGTCCTTCGTATAGACCTTCTGGGCCAGGGTACAGCCCGTATACTTCTCCTGGCGGAGCATGCCGGAGATCACCTCCCTGCAAAACGCCCCGCCGGTGAGGGATCTCACTCCCTCCGCCCTGAGCGTCCCGGCGATGGCATTGCAGGACGCTCCGTCCAGAAACATCTGGAAAACGCGGCGGACCACGGCGGCCTCCTCTTCCTGAATCTCCAGCGCGCCGTTTCTCGTCCGGTAGCCGTAGATCCGGATCCCCCGGGGAATGCCGCGTTCGAAGCGCCTGCGGATCCCCCACCGGCAGTTTTCCGATATGCTCCGGCTCTCCTCCTCGGCGAAGGACGCGAGGATGGACAGCATGAGCTCCCCGTCCCCGTCCAGGGAGCGGATCCCCTCCTGCTCGAACCACACCTCCACCCCCATGTCCTTCAGGCGGCGGACAGTTTCCAGCAAGTCCAGGGTGTTCCGGGCGAACCGGCTGACGGACTTGACGAGCACCAGATCGACGAGTCCGGAACCGCAGTCCCGGATCAGGCGGTTGAACGCCTCCCGTCTGCCCGTGCCGGTCCCGGATACGGCGTCGTCGGCGTAGACCCCGGCGTATTCCCATGCCGGATTGGACCGGATGAGCGCCTCGTACCGGCTGACCTGCGCCTCGAGGGAATGCCTCAGCCGTCCGGTCTCCATGGAAACCCGGGCATAGGCCGCGACCCGCTTCCGGGGCACGATCCTCTCCTCCTTCGGCTCAACCACGCGGATCTTCACTGCCCGGATCCCTCCCCTCCCATGTCATCCGTCCTCCGGTACCGCTCCCCGATCCGCTCCTCCAGCACATCCTTCTCCGCCAGCAGTCCGCCGAAAACCGGACGGTACCTCCGACGGGCTTCCGTTCCGATGCCGGTAAACTCCTCCCCGGTGATCAGTCCGGCGCGGAGCATTCTCCGGACGTGGTGCATGAGCATGTAATACCGGACCTCGTTTGCAAGCTGTTCCTCTCCCATCGGTCATGGTCCCCTCTCCTTCGCTTACTTCTTCGCTACCTTACGCCCGGAGACGGATGAATATGCGGAGGACAAAAACACCTCCCCGGAAAAACCGGAGAGGCTGTGTTATGTATTTTGTACGGATCAGGCCATGGCGGCTCCCAGGGCATACAGATCGGCTTCCCGGAGGGCGTGAAGTACATCACCTAC
>CACYWX010000517.1 GCA_902778205.1 uncultured Ruminococcus sp.
TCCGCCGCTCCTTCTCGGCGCGCCTGAGCCTCTGGGTGGTCA
The DNA here is from genome assembly GCA_902778205.1 of uncultured Ruminococcus sp. Classification (GTDB taxonomy): domain Bacteria; phylum Bacillota; class Clostridia; order Oscillospirales; family CAG-272; genus UMGS1696. The sequence goes on from CACYWX010000517.1 coordinate 43, forward strand.
GCTTCGCCGCCCTCGTTTTCCTGGCGGCGATGTCCTACTTCTTCTTCGTGTCCCGCCGTTATGTCCGGGAGGAGGCCATCCTCCGCGCCACCCAGGTCGTTGAGAATTCGGTCCTCCGGCTGAACAGCATCCTGGAGGATGTGGAGATCTCCGCCGACAACCTGGAATGGCTGGTCTATCGCCATCTGGATGAACCCGAAGCGATGATGGAATACACCCGCACCACGGTGCAGAGCAATCCGGTTCTGTCTGGATGTTCCATCTCTTTCGAGCCGGACTATTACAAGGGCCATCACTATTATTCCGCCTATTCGGGCTATATCGGCGGCACGCTGCAGACCGAGCAGGAGGGCGACGAGGACTATCAGTATTTTTACCTGGACTGGTACCTCCAGCCCAAGCTCCTGAACCAGCCCTGCTGGACCGAACCCTACAGCGACTGGGAACAGGATGATGCCGAAGACCGGCAGACGCAGCGGATGGTCTCCTACTGCAAGCCGCTGACGACCGCCGACGGGTATATCGGCGCCATCTCGTTGGACATCTCCCTGAAATGGCTGTCCGACAACCTCTCGTCCGTAAAGCCCTATCCGCACTCCTACAGCATCCTGATCAGCCGCGGCGGCACGTACCTGGTGCATCCGGATCCCGACAAGCTCTTCTACCAGACTATCTTCACGGAGGGCCTCATCACGCCGATGCCCGAGCAGGACGAACTGGGAATGAGCATGCTGAAGTTGGATGCCGGGTACCGGAGACTGCTGATCGACGGCAAGCGCAGCTATGTCTTTTACACGCCCCTCAAGGCGACGGGCTGGAGCATGGCCATCGTCTGTCCCGAAAGGGACATCTTCGGCCGGTTCAACCGCCTCCGGGGGCTGATCACGACGATCGACATCCTGGGACTGCTCCTGCTCTTCTTCACCTGCTTCCGGGTCATCCGGAAGACGCTGCAGCCGCTCAGCGACCTCGCCCGGCAGGCGGAGGACATCGCCTCCGGCCATTTCGACACCGTCCTTCCGGAGAATACGAAACCTGATGAGTTGGGCACCCTGTCCCGTTCCTTTGCGGACATGCAATCCTCCCTGGTCACCTATATGGACGAACTGCAGCGGACGACCGCCAACAAGGTCCGGATCCAGGGCGAGCTGCAGATCGCCCGGGATATCCAGATGGGCATGATCCCGCAGGTGTTCCCGCCGTTCCCGGAGCGGAAGGACATCGACCTGTACGCGTGCATGGTGCCTGCCCGGGAAGTGGGCGGCGACTTGTACGACTATTTCATCCAGGATGGCCGGCTGTATTTCTGCATCGGCGATGTCAGCGGCAAGGGGGTGCCGGCGAGCCTGTTCATGACCGTCGCGCGGAACCTGTTCCGCGCCACCGGCCGGCAGGGGCTGCCGCCGGCCGACATGGCGCACCGGATCAATGAGATCCTTTCCGACGGAAACGAGCAGCTGATGTTCGTGACGATGTTCATCGGCGTCATCGACCTCCGGACCGGGGACCTGGAGTTCTGCAACTGCGGACACAATCCGCCGGTCGTCCTCCGTCGGGACGGGAAGCCCGTCTTCCTCTCCTGCCAGGCCAATACCTCCCTCGGAATCCTCCGCGATGCGAAGTTCGAAGGCGAGCGGGTGACCGGTTTCAAGGATACGCCGCTGTTCCTGTACACGGACGGCTTGAACGAAGCGGAGAATCCGGAGCATGAAATCTTCGGCTCCGACCGTCTCCTCGCTGTCCTGGGCGAGCCCTATACCGATGCGGAAACCGCCGTCAAGCGCATGCAGTCGGCCATCGCCGACCATGTCGCCGGGGCCGATGCCAGCGACGACCTGACGATGCTGTGCGTGGAGATTAAAACGGACGGGTTGGATTGAAGCCGGGATTCCGGCTTCGCCGGCATCCCTGACCGCTCGCCGCGGGGCCCTTGCAACCAGATTGCCGCCCACGACCTGACGGTCGTTCGTGCTGTTTCGGTATACACCGTCCGTGAGCAAGCTCCCGTCCGTCGCATACCAAAACAGCCCGGCGCTAAAGCGCGGGGCTGCAATTGGTTGCGGTGAGGAAGGGATTCGAACCCCCGGTACGCGCAAACGTACACCTGTTTTCGAGGCAGGCTCCTTCAACCACTCGGACACCT
>CACYWX010000518.1 GCA_902778205.1 uncultured Ruminococcus sp.
AAGTTCACTCATGCTCGTCGTCCCCTCCGTTTTCCGCTTCGTTTTCAGCCAGCCGGTCGATGAAGGCGTCCATCGCGTCCAGATCCGGCTCCCCCTTTTCATTCGCCAGGAAGGCGGTGAGGAAGGCCTCCTCGTCCTCCGTGAATCCGGCGAAGTCCTCCGGATAGGCGTCCCCCACCGACAGGCTCGCGCCGCCGGGCAGGGTCACGGAGCCCGTATCCGGAGAGGAATCGTCGGGGATCGGAGCCTTCTTTTCCCGCCCCGTCAGCCTGCCCGGGGTGAAATAGCGGTCCGCGCCTGGCACGCTCCGACGGTAGGACGGATCCCCGCCGTTCAGCGGATGGGAGGGATCGTCCTCCTCCGCCGCCTCGTCCCCCACCTCGTCGTACAGGGAGAGGTCGTCCTCGTTGGCGTATCCGGCAGACAAGCCGTCATCCTCCCCGTAGTCGCCGAACACATCCAGATCCACCTCTTCGTCCCGGGCGATCTCGTCAGCCATGCCTCCGCGGTACTCCTCGGGATCCTCCTCCCGGCCCGCGTAGGTGTCATCCAGCAGGTTGTCCGGCGTGCGGCGTCCGAAATCGGCGGGATCCAGGGCGTCCTCCTCCCCGTACCACGCCTCGTACTTTTTCTTTCCCAGATTGACCTTGCGGATGATGCGCTCGATCTCCTTCTCCTCGAACCGGTCGATGTCGCCGCGGCAGTACAGCTCGAACCGGGTGAACATCTCCTCCACCAGATCCGCGTCCCCGATCCGATCCTCCGTCTCCGCCTTGATGTAATAGAAGTAGTAGGTGATCTCGTTCAGGACGTCCGCCCAGTTGGTCCGGTCCAGATAGAGCGAATCGGCGAAGCGCTGCATGAGCTTCTTCATGACCTCGGAGCCGAATTCGATCCGGTCGTTCTCCCGCAGAGCTCGGCTCCGTGTCTCCGAAAGCTCCCGCGCCTCCTCCTCCGTCAGCGTCAGGCCCCGCTCCCAGGTAATCTCGTTCAGGGCGAGCAGGTCCTCCGTCACCGGCTGGGGAGCAAGACGTTCCAGAGGGATCAGTCCGTTCATATGCGCACCGCCTTTCTTTTTTTCAAAAACCACTTGACAAAGGGCCGCGGATATGGTATTATGTAAATGTGAAAATATACGAAATACACTGAATCCCGACCCGGTTTTCTCATTATACCACTTGCAGACGCTCCTGTCAAGTGTTTTTTTACGCTTTCTCCCCGGACGATCCGTCCTTCACCGGCGCGGCCTCCAGCATTTTGATGGGCACGCCCCGTTCGGTGAAATTCCGCTCGTATTCCGTGACGATGTTGTCCGCGGCCCGTTCGGAGTTATGCAGGTCCCGGGTGGTCCAGAGGATGCGGAACCCGTTTTCGGGCAGGGTCTCGAGGGTATAGTCGAAGAGGCCGTCGTTGTCCGTCTTGAAGCGGAACACCCCGTCCGGCTTCAGGATGCGGCGGTAGTTTTCGAGAAACGCGGGGCTGGTCAGCCGCTTCTTGTGGTCTCCCTTCCCCGGCCAGGGATCGCTGAAGTTGGCCAGGATCGCGGAGACGGAATTCTCCTCCAGCTTCTGGGCGAAATCCGCCGCGTCCGCCACGAGAAACCGCACGTTGCCCCGCTGCTCGAACGGAATATCCCAGACCGCGCCGTCCTTGTACAGGCTTCCGTCCGGGGCCAGCCATCCGCCGTTGGGCGCCATGTCTCCGAGTCCCCGGCTCCGGGCGTATTTCTCCACGGCCACGACGCAGACGTCCGCCACCCGCTCCAGGGCGATGTAATCGGCGTCCGGCTCGGCCAGGGACAGACGGGTGATGAATTCCCCCTTCCCGCATCCCACCTCCAGCACCAGCGGACGCTCCGAACCGAACACCTCCGCCGGCCGGGGGGCGTTTTCCCCGGGATTCGGGTACAGCAGCGCGGATAAAGCGAGAAGTCTTTCATTTCCGTGCCGTTTTTTTCTCATTCGCATATTGATTATTGCTCCGTTTTTTGATAGAATATAGAGGAACCGTCCTTTTGGCGTCCGGCGGACCGGTCCTGTATGCACGGATCCATTATAGCACACGGAAGGACCAAAAATCTACCCCCCAATCCTGAAAAAGAGAGGTGAGCCTGCCGCATGGAATTGAACGTTTTCATGAGAGAGCTGGAATCGGCTCTGGTACAGCGCGGC
>CACYWX010000519.1 GCA_902778205.1 uncultured Ruminococcus sp.
CCGCGGTCTCCTTCAGGGCCTCCAGCTCCGCCTTCATGCGGGCGATCTCGCTGGAGGTCTGGTACACCTGCGCCAGGGACTCCACGATGGAGAAGATGATCAGCACGGCGATGAGGGTCAGGGCCACGATGGCCACCGGGAAGGCGCCTCTCTGCACCTCGATCTCCTCGGTCCGGTTGCCCGCCGCCGCTGCCGCGCGCTTCTTCGCCGCCCGGGTCTGTTCCACCCGGAGCCGGTTTTTCTTCGCTCCCGTCCCGCGGGATGCGGCAGGCTCGGCCGTGCGGTTCCTCTCTCCCTGTGCCGCACGCTGTCTGGCGCGTCCGCGTCCGGCGATCTCCTCCGAGAGGGTGTCGCGGGCGGGCGCTGTCCTCGGAGCGTTTCCCATCCCCGCCGTCCGGGGAGGTCTGGACGCCGCGGATGAGGGCCGGTAACCGCCGTTCGCGGAGACCTGCGGATTCATTCCCGCGCGGGGAGCGGATGTGCGGGGAGGGCGTGAGGGAGCGGTCCCCTGGGCGTTCTGTCTGGCCCGGTAGTTCTCCCGGAAGGCCTCCTCGGCCACGTTGACCCGGGGATCCCGGCCCATCTCGGCCCGGCGCATGAGCTCGGGGGTGGAGGAGGCCCGCATGCCGGATACGTCCGCGCCGCGTCCTCTGAATTCCGATTTCAGCTGATCGGCAAGAGCAAATTCTTCCGCCATGTCGTCCTCCTTTCCGTTGAGCTCATTTCCTTGTCATTTTATCGGTTCACAGCTTTTCCGCGGTTCTCAGCTTCGCGCTCCGGGACCGGGGATTGAAGGCCAGCTCCTCCGTGCCCGGGGTCAGGGGCTTTCTGGTCAGCAGCTTCAGCACCGGCTTCCCTCCGCAGACGCAGACCGGGAACTCCGGCGGGCAGGTGCATCCTGTGGACAGGGCCCGGAACACGTCCTTCACCGCCCGGTCCTCCAGGGAGTGGAAGGTGATGACCGCCATCCGTCCCCCGGGATTCATGCGCTCCGCCGTCGCCCGGAGAGAGGGCTCGATGGCGTCCAGCTCCCCGTTCACCTCGATGCGGATGGCCTGAAAGGTCCGGCGCGCGGGGTTCTGGGCCTCCTTCTGTCTGGCCGCCTGGGGAATGGCCTCCGCGATGACGGCCGCCAGCTGTCCGGTGGTCTCGATGGGAGCCTCCTCCCGGACCCGGCAGATCCGCGCGGCGATGCGTCCGGCGAAGCGTTCCTCGCCCCAGTCCCGGATGATCCTCTGCAGCTCCGCTTCGGAGTAGGTGTTCACCACGTCCCGGGCCGTCAGAGAGGCCGCCTGATCCATTCTCATGTCCAGAGGCGCGTCCTTGGCGTAGGAAAAGCCCCGCTCCCCGTCGTCCAGCTGATGGGAGGACACCCCCAGATCCCAGAGGGCGCCGTCGATCCGGTCCGCGCCGCACAGATCCAGCGCGGCGTCCAGATTCCGGAAATTGGCCTTGACCAGGGTCACGCGGTCTCCGAACTCCGCCAGTCTCCCCCGGCAGGCCTCCAGGGCTTCGTCGTCCTGATCAAGACAGATGAGGCGGGACCCTGCCGGAAGACGCTCCGCGATTTTCGCAGAATGTCCTCCGCCGCCCGCCGTACAGTCCACAAATACGCCTCCCCGCTCCGGCTGAAGCGCCTCCAGCACCTCGGGGAGCATGACGGATACATGACTGAATTCCATTCCGCGCACCTCAGAAGCCCATGGAAGCGATGAAAGCCTCGATTTCGGGAGACGGCGCCGCGGCGTGCTTCTGTTCGTATTTCTCCTGGCTCCAGATCTCACAGCAGGAGCCCATGCCCACGGTGACGAGATTCTTGCCCTCGATGCCCGCCTTCTGCAGCATGGCCGCGGGGATCGGGACCCGGTTCTGGGCGTCCGGAGACACCTGCTGGGAGTCCGGGAAAATCCGCGACTTGACGGCGTAGCTCTTCTCGGGAGGGAGATTCTCGATCATCTCACAGTACTTGTTCCATTCCGCTTCGTCGTAGAGCTTGATGCAGGTCCCGGCCGCGGCGGGATACATGTACAGCCGCCCGGACAGCTCTTCCATGAGCTTGGAGGGGATGATGATGCGGTTCTTTGCGTCCAGCGAATGCTGATAGGTACCCAGAAGCATCTAGTCTCCTCCCTTCCGTGGAAAAATTCACCCTTTTGCTCCAC
>CACYWX010000520.1 GCA_902778205.1 uncultured Ruminococcus sp.
CGGAGAGGCCGCCGAACCCCACCGACGCTCCGGTAAAGGCCGCGCCCCGGATCCCGCCCAGAGCCGCCCCTTCCCGGACTCCTGCGGAGAACTCCAGAAGCATGGTCAGAAGCGGTCCGGCCGGAGGGATCAGCGCGGAGCCCACGGCGGCGGTCACCCGGAAAAACACCACGAAGGCGGTCACGGACAGGCAGGCGGAGGCGGAATCCGTGACGGACCGGGTAAAATCCGCGGAAAAGGACTCTGCTCTGGGGCTGTCGGTGCAAGATTCCGGGGGCCTTTTCTCTCCTCCGGTCCCGGTCAGGCGGGAGAAGATCAGCAGAGTCAGATTCGCCGCGACCCAGAGAAACCAGCCGTAGCGGACGCTCCCCCACATGGCTCCGGCGGCTCCCGTCAGAAAGGCCGGAGAGGGAAGGGAGGAGACCGCCGCCAGACGCCCCGCGTCCTCCCGGGAGATCCGGCCGGACCGGTAAAGCTGAACCGCTCCCGACGCTCCCACCGGAAATCCTGCCGCCATGCCGGAGAAGAGGACGCCCTCGCAGTCCCCCGGCAGACGGTACAGGGCGGACAGAGGACCGCGGGAGGGCAGCCATCCCCGCCGGAGCATCAGGTTTGACAGGACGGAATAGGGGAAAAGCAGGGGAATCAGCCGTCGTGCGGCGAGGGTCATGGCGTCCAGAGCGGCGTCCGCGGCCAGCTCCGGCATCATCAGAAGACAGAGCATGGCCAGGACTCCGGCGGCGGGTGCGAGCATGGGAAATGGGGACGTTCTGCGCATGAGCGGCTCCTCTGACCGCCGTTCATAATTCCGCGGCGGCCGAATATGCTTGACTGGAACCACTGTATGCAAAGGAGGAGGAAAGCTTGCGGGAAAAGCGCGTTCGGAGACCTTCAAGACCTCTTTGGCAGACCGCCGCGGAGGCTGTGGGCGCGGAGGGAGATCTTTTGGCGAGGATCCCGGTGATCGTGGTCCGGGCCATGCGGGAGGCCGAGATCACCGGATGCGTCGGGATCCTGGACTACGGGCCGGAGCGGGTGGCCCTGCAGATGGAGCGGGAGGTCTGGATCCTGACGGGCGAGGGTCTGACGCTGGAGGATTTCCGGGACGGGACCATTACGGTGCGGGGGCTCATCCGGGGAATGCGGCTCGGAGGGGAGGAGGAGCGGTGAGGGCGTTTGGGCGCGGCTGGAAAAAAATCGGGTTTCCGGCGGAGAGGAGGGCGGAGGTCTTCGATCTGGCGCTCCGGTCCGGGATCCTGCTCTGGGGGGAGAGGGAGTCCGGCGGGTCTGTGGAGGTACGGGCGGAAACATCGGACGCGGAGCCTCTGGCGGAGTCGCTGCGGGAGAGTGGGATCGAGGTGACGGTATCGGAATCCCGCGGTTTTCCGGCTCTCCTGCGGTTTCTGCGGAACAGACCCGGGCTGGCAGTCGGGGCGGTTCTGACGGCGGTCTGGATGACGGCGGCGTCGGGGCTGGTGTGGGACGTGCGGATCGAGGGGAACGAAACGGTGACGGACGAGGCGGTGCTCGCTCAGCTGGAGGAGCTGGGCTTCGGCATCGGGACCCGGTACCGGGACATCGATTTCGACCGGCTCCAGACGGATTATCTGGCGGCGCAGAACGAGCTGGCTTGGCTGTCGGTGTACATGGACGGAACGGTGGCGCGGGTGCAGGTCTGGGAAATGAGGGGGGCTCCTCCCCGGAAGATTCCCGACGGCGTGTATGCCAACGTGACTGCAGCGGAGGACGGCGTCGTCGAGGAGGTGCGGGTCCTCGAGGGACAGGCGGCGGTCCGGCCGGGGGACGTGATCCGGGCCGGGGAGGTGACGGATGCGCGGCCGGAGCCGCCTGAAAGAAACGCATCCGCCTGATACAGACCATCCTCAAGTTTCAGCTGCTGCACCGTCGTCATCTCTGTGCCCGATGGCGGCATCCCTGTCATCTCTGTATCCGATGAAGGCTGCACAGCCTTCGCAGCTGTAATCTCCATTCCGGATGAAGGAAGCATTGCGAACAGCACAGCGGCGCTCAGTGTCAGGGAAAGAATTAATTTGCCATGCATACATGCTCCTTATGCCAATGCCTGTGCCTTGATCACCCGGCACTGTTCGTCACTGTCCATTTTCCGTAGCTGCTTCGGATGCCTCTTCCGGTCCGATGA
>CACYWX010000521.1 GCA_902778205.1 uncultured Ruminococcus sp.
CTTCTCCTCGCTGACCGAGGCCCAGCACCGATGCTCGGCGAAGATGGCCGCGGCCTCCTCCACTGGGAGCCACATGGGGATCAGCCCGCGCTCCGCCTCCGCCTCCGTCAGCCTCTGCTCTCCCTCTCCGGTCAGCCGGCACAGGAAGTAGTGGCTCCCATACCGGGTGTCGCCGTAATATTCGTAGAGCGTCAGAACATGCCGGTCCGCCGAAACGAGACAGCCGGTCTCCTCGGCTACCTCCCGCTCGCAGCATTCCGGAAGCGTTTCGCCGATTTCCAGCCCGCCGCCCGGGAGAAGCCACCAGTCGGTCCTTGTCTCCTGGGACAGAAGGATCTTCCCGTCCCGGATCACGATCCCGCGGCATCCGTCCCGGGTGACGTCGAAGGTCGGGTTCCGGTTGTCCCCGAGGATCTCGATCCGCTTCACCGGCTCCGCGCTCTTCATCTGCCCGTCCGCCCAGGTCAGCAGGGGCTTGCGGATGGGCGGGGAGAGCTCCTCGGGCAGCGCGTCCGGCAGAAACCACGCGGATGCCTCGGCCTCCTCCGGCTGGGGACGGAGCTCTCCGTGCCAGGACCGGCACAGGTAAACCGCGTCTATGTTGGACACCTCGTCGCCGTTGGGATAGACATAATGGGTGTCGGGACCGGAGAAGAGGCCGAACAGCTCCAGCGCGTCCGCGGTAAGCCCTGTCTCTTCGCACAGCTCCCGGCGGGCGGCGTCCTCCACCACCTCGTCCAGCTCCACCGATCCCCCGGGGTATCCCCACATGTGGTTGTCCGTCCGTCTCTGGAGAAGAGTCCTCCCGGCGGCGTCCACCACGATCACGGAGGCGCCCACCTGCAGAAGGGGCCGGTGGCCGACGAGCTTCCGCAGATCCATGATATAGTCCGACACGGCGGGTTACAGCTCCTTTCCGGATTCCGCCCAGTCCTTCATGAACCGGGCCAGCCCTGCGTCCGTCAGAGGATGGTGAATCATCTGGAACAAAGCCTTCGGAGGAACCGTGGCAATACCCGCGCCTGCCTTCGCCGCCTCCACCGCGTGGAGAGGAGAGCGCACGGACGCCGCCACCACCTCGGTTTCGAAATCCCCGTCAGCCAGCACGTCGACGATGGAGGCCACCGCTTCGATGCCGTCGTATCCGATGTCGTCAAACCGGCCGATGAAGGGAGCCACATACCGCGCTCCGGCGTTGGCCGCCAGAAGAGCCTGGGCCGCGGAGAACACCAGGGTGCAGCAGACCCGGATCCCCTCTTTCGACAGAGCGGACACGGCAGTCAGCCCCTCCGCGGTCATGGGGATCTTGACGCAGACCGAGAAATCCAGACCGGCCAGCTCGCGGCCCTCCCGGATCATGCCCTCCGCGTCCTGGGCCAGGACCTCTGCGAACACGGGACCGTCCACCAGGGACGTGATTTCCCGGATGATGGCGGCGAAATCCCCCTTTTCCCGGGAAATGAGGGTGGGATTGGTAGTGACCCCATGGATAACGCCCAGCTTCGCCGCCGCCCGGATGTCGTCCAGGTTGGCCGTATCAAGAAACAGCTTCATGCATTACTCCTTGTAGAATTGCTCTTCGACGTACGCGCAGAGCCAGTGATAGACGGGCAGATGCAGCTCCTGCACCCGGTAAGTGGAGGTGTCCCCGACCCGGACGGCGCAGTCGGCCAGCGCGGAGAGCTTCGACTCCCGCTCCCCGGTCAGGGCGATCACTCCCACGCCCGTGACCTTCGCCAGCTTCGCCGCGTTCACCACGTTTTCCGAATTGCCGGAGGTGGAAATCGCCAGCAGAACGTCCCCGGGCTTCGAGAGAGCCAGCAGGGCCTGAGCGTAGATCAGGGACGGGTCGCAGTCGTTGGCGAAGGCCGTCAGCAGGGCCGACTGGGAGTGCAGGGATACGGCGGGGAGCCCCTGCTGAAGTCCCGACGCGAGAACCTCCCCGTCCTCATAAGCGGCTCTGAGCCTGTCCGCCAGCTCCCCGGGCAGGGGTCTCTTCTTCAGAAACCCCTTGGCCAGCTCGCCGACGATGTGGTCCGCGTCCGCCGCGCTTCCTCCGTTGCCGCAGGTGAAAAGGGTCCCGCCGGCCCGGAAGGTCTCCGTCAGCAGCTCAGCCGCCCGGACGATCTCCGCCCTGCACCCGATGAG
>CACYWX010000522.1 GCA_902778205.1 uncultured Ruminococcus sp.
AGGCACACCACAGCCAGGCAGACTGCGGAGATCACGCCGTTCATGAGGTTGCCTAGGCAGGCGTAGGAGGGGGCGTTGACGGTGTCGAAGGACCAGAAGCCGGGGGTCTGATGGGTTTTCGACACGATGGACGCGAATCCGTTCAGAAGGAACACCGCCGCGCAGAGAGCAACGAACAGTCCCCCGCTCTTCCCGGCCTTCTTTCGGGCGAACACCGGGAACACCATGGACACGGTCAGAAGGACCAGTCCCGCGATCCGCAAAGCGATCCGCCAGGGCTCCGCGCCCCGGAACTCGCCCAGCACGGACACGCCGAAGAGGTACGGAAGCATCATGCCGCCCAGCATCAGGAACATCATGAAGACGGACATATCGCCGAGTGCCATGATCTTGAAGCCGATGAGGGTATAGGCGCAGGACAGGGACGCCATCACCGCCCCCATGAGCAGGGAGAAGGGGGTGAACCGGAATCCGCCCTCCGAGAAGCAGGCGATGACGAAGGTGATCAGGGCGGAGGCGAATCCGCAGGCGGCGGCAAAGATCAGGGAGGCCTTCGCGCCGTCTCCGCGCCTCTGTCCGTAGGCCTTGTTGGTGGAGAACTGAAGGGCCAGCAGCGCGACGGCCGCCAGAATGAAAAGATAATACTGCATAGCACAAAACCGGGCACCCGGCCGGAGACTGCGGTGAGTTTCCCGCCGGATGCCGCGCCTGCTTTCGGATTATTTGAGGCCGAGGGAGGTCAGGTAGTCGTAGCTCTTCTTCAGGCAGAGGAAGGGATCCTCGCCGTTGCAGTTGTCCTGCTCCACGTAGCCGAACTCGGTGCCGGCCGCGAGAAACGCCTCCACGATCTTCTCGAAGTCCAGGACGTTGCCGCCGCCGACCCAGGACATCTTCTTCTCGCCGTCCTCCGTCAGGAACATGTCCTTAAAGTGGATGACGGGCAGACGTCCGGCCAGGCGCTCGATCTCGGGCACCACGTCGAAGCCTCCGTATTTGACCCAGTAGGTATCCAGGGTGAAGCCCATCTGAGCGGGGGTGAAGTCGTCGGAGAGGTGGAACATGACGGGGCGGCCGTCGTCCATGAGGGTCTCGTACTCGCCGCTGTGGTTGTGGTACATGAACTTCATGCCGGCCGCGGCGATCCTGTCCAAGGCGGGGATCAGCTTCGGGTTGTCCCGGAACTCGGCGTACTTCGACGCGCCGCCGGGCATGGAGCCGAGACCGATATACTTGCAGCCGAAGGTCTTGTGCTCCTCGATGACCTTGTCCGTGTCGTTCAGGACCCGGTTGAAGTCGAAGTGGGTGATGCCGCAGGTGAGGCCGTTCTTCTTCAGCTCGTCCCGGAGCCATTCCGCCTCGTAGGGGCAGGTTCCGGACACCTGGACGGAGGTATAGCCGATGTCGGCCACCTTCTTCAGGGTCTCGGAAAAGTCGTCCGTGTTCCGGCAGAAATCCCGGAGGGTATAAAGCTGCGCGCCGATGATCATGGGAAAAATCTCCTTTATGTCCGGATGGATTTGCCCTTATTATCCGATATTTGCCCTCTTTTGTCAAGGGGATTGTGTGAATTTGCACAGAAAAACCCTCCCCGGCGATTGACACGGAGGGGATTCTCTGCTATACTTTCAGCGGACGCGACCGGAAATACTGATATACGGAGGACGCCATGAACACGAAATACGGCTTCAACATGCTGTGGATGTACGCGGGAGGACGGGGACGGATCCCGGAGGAGGCGAACGAGCGGGAGCTGGACTTCATCGCGGAGGAGGGCTTCAACTTCATCCGCATCCCCACGGACTACCACTTCTGGACCGACGGCTTCGACTACTTCCACCCGGACGAGAAGATCATTTCCTATTTCGACCGTTACATCGAGGCCTGTAATTCCCGGGGGCTCCACGTGTGCCTGAACCTGCACCGGGCGCCGGGCTACTGCATCAACTGGCCGGAGCGCGAAAAGCACAACCTCTGGCGGTATCCGGAGGCGCAGGGTTGCTTCGTGTTTCTCTGGAAGATGTTCGCCGAGCGGTACCGCGGGATCTCCTCCGAAAAGCTGAGCTTCGATCTGGTGAACGAGCCCTGCTCCATCGGGGAGACCCATCCCTGCACCCGGGACTACCACGAAAATGTGATC
>CACYWX010000523.1 GCA_902778205.1 uncultured Ruminococcus sp.
AAGGATCTCGACGACATCGCGGCCCTGAAAGCCTCTGGGATCGATCTCGTCCACTCTACCCCGGACGAATACTTCAAGACGGTGGACCGGGAGTCCCTTCCCGTCGTGAACCGCGGGCTGAATCACCTGATGGAGGGCTGCTACACGTCGATCATCCGCATCAAGCAGATGCACAGGCGGCTCGAGAACGATCTCGTCATGACCGAGGCGATGGCGGCGCACGCGGAGTTTGCAGGGCTGGCCGTCTACGACAAGGACAGGCTCGACGACGCCTGGCGCGACTTGCTCTTCGCGGAGTTCCACGACTCCCTGCCCGGCTCCTGCATCCAGCCGGTGGAGGACGACGTGCTCCGGATGCTCGACCACGGGCTCGAGATCACGAACAAGCTGAAATCGAAGTACTTCCTCGCCCTCTGCGCCGGGGAACGCCCCGTGGACGACGGCGACACCGTGCCGATTCTGCTCTATAACCCGCATCCGTTCCCGTACACCCAGCCTGTGGACGTCGAATTCCTCCTGCCCCGCCAGCTGTGGCACAAGGAGTTCTCCAATCCCATCGCGTACGTGAACGGCGTCCGCGTCCCGTGCCAGCAGGCGAAGGAGAGCGGCAACTTCTACATGGACTGGTGCAAGCGGATCCTCATCGAGTATCCTCTGGCGCCCTTCTCCGTCACGCGCTTCGACGTGAAGTTCGAGACCCTCCCGACCCGCCCGATGCCGACGGTCGAAGAGGAAAACCGCGGACGGTGGGAGGGCCGCGAGCGCTGGGAACACCGCAATCTCCTCGTGGTGGACACCGCACGCGGACAGGTGACGGTCAACACCCGCACGGGACTCGTCGATTCCTACACGCGGGACGGCGTCGAATACCTGAAGCCCGGCGCGCTGTCGTTCGAGGTGTTTGAGGACGCGATCTCCTGCTGGGACGGGCATCCGAACCTCGATCTGCGCTATCCCGAGGGGCGGTTCACTCTGATGACCCCCGGCGAGGCCACCGACTTCTCCGGCGTCAAGGGCGGCGTGGTAAAGCCCGTCCGCGCGGTGGAGGAGGGCGAGGTCGAGACGATCATCGAGGCGGATTTCAAGTACAATCATTCCCGCATGATGGTGCGCTATATCGTCGGGAAGCTGTCCGGCTCCCTCGACGTGGAGGTCCGGGTCTTCTGGGCGGAGAACGAAAAGCGGCTGAAAATGAGGATCCCCACGGTCTTTGAGAACGGCGGGCATTACGGCATGACCATGTTCGGGCGCGAAAAGCTGAGGCCGGGCAGCCGCGGCGAGGACACCTTCTCGCAGTACTGGCAGGCCGCCGCGGACGAGGAACACGCTCTGACGGTGATCGATGACGGCGTGTACGGCTCCGACTGGGGGGACGGCGTGCTCCGGGTGACGCTGCTCCGTTCGGCGGGGTACGGATCCGGCCGCTCGACATGGGGCGAACCCTTCCATGAGCCGATGTATCAGCAGCGGATGGATCAGGGCGAGCGGCGGTACCGCTTCCGTCTCACGGGCGGCGAGCGCTCCGAACGGCTGACACAGGTGGATCGGGAAGCCGCGATGTGGAACCGCAGACCCTACGGCTTCGCGTTCTGCCCGTCCGGGGAGGGGAAGAAGCCCGCGCCGCTCTGCACGGTGGATGCGGAAAACGTCGTCCTCTCCTGCTTCAAGCGGAGCGAGCGGGAGGCGGGCGTCTGGATTCTCCGGCTTTACGAGGCCCAGGGGATCGCTGCGAAGGCACATATCGATCTCCCCGCCGCGGGGTGTTCCTTCGAGGCGGCGTTTGCTCCGTTTGAAATCAAAACCTTCCGCCTGAAGGATGGCGCGGTCGGGGAGTGTGATATGCTCGAAGGTGCGGTCCCCACGATTGTCAATCAGCGGTGAAGGGAATGATGCCTGTTCCGGACATTCAGCAGACCCTTTGTGTTTATTCGCTTTTCGCCTTCCGCCATCGTCCGATGCCGGACAGTATCCCGAAAGCCGTTTGAAGACGTGGCGCGCGGGTTCAGATTCCACACCCTGCGGGGAATAAAGAAAAGGCATCTCATACTATTCTCAGTCTAAAAAGACAATCTGAAAAGAAGTGTGAAAAAGAAGCTGCAAAAATGTGTTGCACGT
>CACYWX010000524.1 GCA_902778205.1 uncultured Ruminococcus sp.
GGACGCGGAGGTGACGCTGGGTCCCCGCGCACTGTATGTCGACGGCAGCCTCAGCGCCGCCGAGGCGGCGAAGTCGCCGTACGTTTTCAACTCGTTCAATGAAGCGATGTCGCATCTCCAGGACGGCACGCGGGAGGCGCCGATGCGCGTCTACATCGCCCCCTGGGTCTACTGGGTGGACGATCCCGACGGACGGGCCGAACACCGGAAGAAAATGCTGGACATGATCCTGGCCGCCGACAAGCTGGGGGCCAAAACCATCCGCGTGGACTTCGGAGGGACGGACGGACACACCATGCCGCCGGAGGCCTTCGAGTACATTGTGAAAACCTACCGGGAATACGCCGCCATGTGCGCCGATCTCGGCATGAAGATCGGGCCGGAGAACCACTGGGGCTGGGACCGGGTGCCGGAGTATCTGGAAGAGGTGAAGAAGGCCGTGGACTCTCCCGCCTACGGGCATCTCTACCACCTGCGGAACTTCTACGACGAACCGGAGCGGGGCGAGGCGCTCTGCATCTCCTACGCCATGCACACTCACATCCACGCGGACTCCATGCCCTACGCCAAGGACGTGATCCGGCGGCTCTGCAACGAAGGCTACCAGGGCGTGTACTCCGTGGAGCACCATTCCGGAAAACTCGAACCGGAGCGGGTGGACTGGCAGCTGGCGACGGTGCGCGGGCTCATCGCGGAGCTCTGCGACGAAGGATTCGAGGACGCGGCGAAGCCCTCCTTCTTCGAGGGCATTTACAGAAAGTGAGGACGACATGGCAAAGGACAAGATCCGGGTAGCCGTCATCGGCGTGGGCATCATCGGAGAATCCCACCTCCAGACCTATCAGAAGATCCCGGAGGCGGAAATCGCGGCCATCTGCGACATCAACGAGGAGAGGCTGAACGACGTCGGCGATCGCTACGGCATCGCGCGGCGGTTCACCCACATAGGAAAGCTCCTGCTTGAGGACGACATCGACGCCGTTGACGTGTGCCTGCACAACAACATGCACGCGCCGGTGTCCATCGCCGTCATGCGGGCGGGCAAGGACTGCTACTGCGAAAAGCCCATGGCGGGGTCCTTCTATGACGCCTGCGAAATGTACAAAGTCATGGAGGAGACCGGGAGGAAGCTGCACATTCAGCTGGCGTTCCTGTATTCCAACGAGACCAAGGCGGCCAAGCGCTTCATCGACGCGGGGGACCTGGGACACCTCTACCACATGCGGTCCTACGGCTTCCGGCGGAGAGGCAGACCCTTCGTGGACGGCTACGCCCGGAAGGAATTCGTGAACACCGTCACCTCGGGCGGCGGCGCGCTGTTCGACATGGGCGTCTACCACATCTCCCAGCTTCTGTGGCTGGCGGGTCTGCCGGAGCTGGAGCGGGTCTCGGGCCACACCTACGCGGAGATCGCCATGGACGAGGGGCGCAGGCGGGAGAGCGGCTACAACGTGGAGGAGCTGGGCGTGGGTCTGGCCACCTACCGCGGCGGGCTGTCCATGGACATTCTGGAGTCCTGGGCGGTTCACGGCAGGCCCTTCCCCTCCTCCGTCATGATGGGCTCGGAGGCCGGCATCTCCCTGAACCCCCTGGTGATCCACTCCCGGAAATACGGGCTGGAGACGGACACCACGGTGGATCTCGGGCAGATGGACTATCTGGCCCACACGGTCTACGCGGACACGGCGCACTACGACAACTCCCAGCAGCACTGGATCCACGCGCTCCTCGGGAAATGCGAGCTGCTGCCCACGGCGAAGATCGCTCTGGAGACCCAGCGGGTACAGGAGGGCATCTACTTCTCCGAACGTCTGGGCCGCGAGGTCACGTCGGAGGAGATCGAGGCGCTCACGAAATCCAAAGCGCTGGAGATCCCGAATCTGGCGCTGTGACGGCTTCGCAGTTGAAACCCTCCCGCCGCACGGAATCAGCTTCGGACCGCATTCCTGCGGTCCGGCGGAGGAGGATGAAGTTCATCCTGAACTTCAAGGAGTAAGGAAGGAAACGCTTCGCGTTTCCGAATTATGACCCTGCGCGGGTCGAGCGCGGGGGAGGGACACCATCTCAGGGCCGACTACTTTCACGAAGTGAAAGTGGTGCCCCTCCCGCGAGGG
>CACYWX010000525.1 GCA_902778205.1 uncultured Ruminococcus sp.
AGCTTATAGATATGTGCTACGCGACGGCGCGGAGCATTTACGGGGACCCGATCCCGGAGCAGGTAAAAAGCCGGCTCGACAAGGAGCTCACATCCATCATAAATAACGGGTACGCGGTCATGTATATCATTGCCCAGCGTCTGGTGAAGAAATCCAGAGACGACGGATATCTCGTCGGCTCCCGTGGGTCTGTCGGCTCGTCGCTGGTCGCGACCATGTCCAATATCACGGAGGTGAATCCTCTGCCGCCCCATTACCTGTGTCCGAACTGCCACTATGTGGATTTCGATTCGGAGCTTGTGAAGTCCTACGGGGGACGATGCGGAGCCGATATGCCGGATATGGTATGCCCGCACTGTGGGACACCGCTCTCCAAAATGGGATTTGACATCCCGTTCGAGACCTTCCTGGGTTTCAAGGGGGATAAAGAGCCCGATATCGACCTGAATTTTTCCGGGGATGAGCAGGGGGTAGCCCAGCAGTATACGGAAGTCATTTTCGGAAAGGGACAGACCTTCAAGGCAGGCACGGTCGGTACGGTCGCGGAGAAGACGGCCTACGGTCTTGCGATGCATTATTTTGAGGAGAAAGGTGTTCCGAAAAAGAACTGTGAACTCGAGCGTCTCGCGCAGGGCTGTGTCGGCGTCCGCAGAACGACCGGCCAGCATCCCGGAGGCGTCATCGTTCTCCCGAAGGGGATGGACATCAACTGGTTCACACCGGTCCAGCACCCGGCGAACGATATGACCTCCGACATCATCACGACGCATTTTGACTATCACTCGATCGACCGGAATCTTCTGAAGCTCGATATTCTGGGCCACGATGATCCCACGATCATCCGCATGCTCGAGGATCTCACCGGCACGGACCCGCTCAGCGTACCGCTGGACGACCCTGGCGTTCTGTCCCTTTTTTCGGGACTTGACGCGCTCGGTCTTAAGCCCGGGGATCTCGGAAGCATCGATCTCGGTACGCTCGGCGTACCCGAGTTCGGGACGAACTTCGTCATGGGCATGCTCCGTGATACGAAGCCGAAGACGCTCTCCGAGCTGATCAGAATATCCGGCCTGTCCCACGGCACGAATGTCTGGCTTGACAACGCCCAGTATTTTATCAAGCAGGGCGACTGCACGCTGTCCACGGCGATCTGTACGCGCGATGATATCATGCTGAACCTGATTGCGTGGGGCGTGGAGCCTGAGCACTCTTTCAAGATCATGGAGGCTGTGCGGAAGGGCAAAGGCCTGACGCCTGACCAGGAGAAGGAGATGCGCGAACACGGTGTGCCGGACTGGTACATTAAATCCTGTAAGCGCATCAAATACATGTTCCCGAAGGCCCATGCGGCAGCCTATGTCATGAATGCTTTCCGCATTGCCTACTATAAAATAAACTATCCTCTTGCCTATTACGCGGCCATGTTCTCGATCCGCGTCACGACGTTCGACTATGTCATCATGGCCCAGGGCAGAAAAGTGCTGGAGGCGAAGTACGAGGAGCTTGCAAAGAGCAGCGAGAGAAGCCCGAGGGAGGATGAGATGATGAAGGATATGCTCATCGTCCGTGAGATGTACGCCCGAGGCTTTGAGTTCGCGCCCATCGACCTCTACAAATCAGGTGCAACACGCTTCCGGATCCTTGACGGGAAGCTCCTGCCTTCCTTCAACTCTGTCGCCGGTCTTGGCGACAGCAACGCCGTGGCAATCGAGAAGGCGGCGAAGGAGGGGCCGTTCCTTTCGAAGGACGACTTCCGGAACAGGACACACACGTCCCAGACGATCGTCGACCTGTTCGACGAGTACGGGATCCTCGGAGATATTCCCGAGACCAATCAGATCTCGCTGTTCGACCTGATTGGCTGACTTTTCCCGGCAATTTTTAGTGTCGGCTATTGCGAAAGTCCGTGCTTCATGGAAATTGTATGAACATTCAAACGGCTTCCGCGCCAAGAACTTCTAACATTCACTCAAGATGTGGAAAAGCATTCGCAAAAAACGCTTTCCGAGCTGCGCTCAGACAATGCGGTTTTTGCTCATTCCACATCTTTCGTTCATGAAGAAGTTCTAAGGCTTGTGCAGATTGTTTGAATTGTTCA
>CACYWX010000526.1 GCA_902778205.1 uncultured Ruminococcus sp.
TCCGACCTCTGCGGAGGTCGGCTCAGGGCTCCGCCCTAAGAACCCGCGACCTTTTGTAAAAGGTCGATCAAAACTTTGAAATTGTTTTGCGACAGCCCGAAGATGCTCTGAGCAGGATGCTCCAATATTGACACATGTCCCCCGAACCGCTCCCCATTGAGCGGCTCAGGGGGCTTTTTGCACGTCTGTATCAGAACCGGACGCGGGATTTCAAACCCCCGGCTGGGATAGTACTCCGTGTAGATCCGGTTCAGGGCGAAGCTGATTTCGGCGTAGATATTGGCCAGCAGGGCGTTCTCCGGCCAGGTGGGATAGATCTCGCTGGACGCCACGTTCTTGATGTAATCCGCGAAGGACACGGTCACGTTCCGTGCCGCCGCCTCGGGCCTCCCCAGGTGGATCGTCACCGTCTCCGGAATCACCGGCAGCCGCGCCCCGCCCGTCATGCTCTGCCTCCTTCCCCGCGGTCCGCTCCCTCTGCCTGCGCCGCCGTTCCTCCGGACAGGATCCCGTTGCGGTTCCCGATGTCCTCCCGCATGAGTCCGCCCGGCTGGAGGGATTGTGGCTCCGGCGTCTCGTAGACCACCCGCTGTCCGGAGGCGAACTCCCCGGCGAAGGCTCCCACCGGCTGAAGATCCACCGTCTGCAGGGACACGATCCCCGCGAACACCTGCACCCCGGAGAGCTCCACGGGATAGTATCCGCCCTTCCGCACCGACAGCGCGTAGGAGGCTCCCGGACTCCCGTCCCCCGGAGAGAGGGAATCCCCGGCGGCCGGAGCGGGCAGAGCCACCGTCTCCGTCAACCCGTCCCGGTCCGTTGAAAGGAGCCGGAGCACGTTCCCCTCCGTCCCCGGCTCATACTCCGACACGGACACCGCGGCTCCCGGCACCGGCAGGGTCCCGTTGGCCTCCGTCACGAAAATCCGAAGCCACCCCGTTTCCTTCATGCGCAAAACCTCCCGAAAAGGACTTCTGCCCCATTGTATGCGCATGAGAAAAATCGGTTCCGGAGGCCCGGTTTATGCATTGATATACAGCGTTATGCACAAATTCAAGTATATCTTGAGCGTCGAAAGGCCTCTGATTATCTGCCAATTTACGGCAAAACGCCCAAGTATAACTTTGCCATTTCCTGCCATTTATTCACAAAAGTCCTCGAATTGTGTGATTTTCAGCAAGCGGCGCTTGAATTTTGAAATTTTCGTAAATTCAAGAACGGCTTTATTGCAATCCCGCCGGGTTTGTGCTATCGTGGAGACACGGATCCGAACCGCGGAAGCGGACTGAAGAATATGCAGGCTTCATGCAGAAAAGAGGAGCATCACTATGACGGACAGAACCATCATCGGTCAGCGGATCGCTGAACTCAGAAAACAGAAGGGCCTCACCCAGGCGGAGCTGGCGGACATGCTGGGGGTCACCCATCAGGCGGTGTCCCAGTGGGAGAGGAGCGAGACCCTGCCGGACATCCTGACCCTGCCCCGCATCGCGGAGATCTTCGGGGAGAACATCAACGCCATCCTGGGACTGGAGGAGACGAAGAGCGTCCCGGAAGAATCCCCCGCGCCGGAGCCGGAGGTACAGGAGACGGAAGAACAGCCGGAACCGGAGAGCGCGGAGGCCGCCTTTCCGGACAAAGAGGATGAAAAGACGGAGGATGAGCCGGACGACCTCCCGCAGGATGCGGACCCCGGAGACGATCCGGATCGTGGAGACGGTCCGGACGGTGTCGATCTCCATCTCCCCCCGGAAGCGCCGACCGGACAGGAGCCCCCGCTGAACTCGGAGGACATGAGAAGGCAGATGGAAGAGGCGGCGGAGGAGGCCCGTCGGCGTCAGGAGGAGATCAAATCCGCCCTGCAGAACCGGGCCGAGGAATACCGGCGTCTGGCGGAGAACATGCGCCGTCAGGTACTCGAGGCGTCGGAAAAGGCCCGGGAGGAAGCAGCGAAGCTCCGGGAGGAGGCCATGAAGCTCCGCGCCGACGCTCTGAAAAA
Source organism: uncultured Ruminococcus sp. (assembly GCA_902778205.1). Taxonomy (GTDB): domain Bacteria; phylum Bacillota; class Clostridia; order Oscillospirales; family CAG-272; genus UMGS1696. The sequence continues at coordinate 2,000 of CACYWX010000526.1, forward strand.
GAAGGAAGAGACCGTTCGGGCCCGGGAGGCAGACAGAGTGGAGGCCATCAGGATGGCGGAGGAAGCAGCGGTCCGCGCTCTGGAGCCGGAGCTTGACC
>CACYWX010000527.1 GCA_902778205.1 uncultured Ruminococcus sp.
GCCTGCACGCCGTCTTTCACACGGGGGAGGAGACGTTCGAAAACGGTTTCCCGTGGTATCAGCCGTATGTTTCGTATCTCATGCAGCAGGAAGCGCTTCCGTTCGAGATCGAAAACTACGAAGACTATGCGACGCGGGCGGAATTTGTCCGGATCCTCCATGCCGCTCTTCCCGAGGAGGTCTTTGCTCCGCAGATCAACGCGGTCGCCCCCGGCTCGATCCCCGACGTCGGAGCGGAGGAGTCCTTCCCGGAGGCGGTGTATTCCCTGTATGCGGCCGGCATCCTAACCGGGAGCGATCAATACGGGACCTTCCGTCCCGAGAGCAGCATCCGCCGCTGTGAAGTGTCCGCCGTCGTGAGCCGGATCGTGGACCCGGCGTCGAGAGTTGCCTTCACCCTCGAAACAAAGGCCGGGGCAGCGGAGAAGACCGTCCTCAGAGCCTTTGTCTCGGCTATCGACGAAAAGACGGGGACCCTCACGATCGACCCGGTCGAATTCCTCGGTTGGAACGATACGGAAAGGCTCGCCGAACTCGGCATCGATCCCCTCTCTCTCGCCGACGGCTACACCATATACAACCCCAAAAAGGAAGCGCTCCCGTACACCGCTTCTCCGGATGCCGTTTATAAGAGCTTCGTCACCGACAACGGCGGTGCATGGGAACTGCGGGAGGTCTCCTTCAAAGAATTCGCCGAAGCGCTGAACAGGAACACGATCCTCTATGAGGTGACTGTTTCGGCTGATGGCCTTCTGACAGAGCTATCCGAGGTCTATCTCCCATAAAGCCGAACGCCCTGACCCTCAAACCCTTCTCCCCTCCCCGATGCTCACCCGAAGCCCCTCCGCGGCCCGGTCTCGCCGGGACCGCGTACCATAGGCGGACTTAACCGAAATACCGCGGACAAAAAGAAAAAGCTCTGTGAGCCAGTGTTTCAAGACTTTCAGAGCTTTAGCCATCGCCATCCAAAGGAAACTTGTAAACGGAATCAGGCAGCCTCCGCAGAGGGGACGGACGGATCGCTCCTCTGTCTCTCGCCGAAACAGGTCGCGGACCTGCTCGGACATTCCACGTCAGAGATCACGGAGATGTACTACGTCAAGAGAGACAACACCCGGCTTGTCGGGATTACGGATGGGTTCGCGCTGTGAGCCCATCCGAGGACTTTTCCCCACATTGTGAATCAAGCCCATTTTCCTCTTGCAATCTTGTGGAACAATGGGTAAAATAATAAGGAAATGAAAAGGTTTGTGAGAGATAAAGCTATTCCCGTGGTGAGATTTCGCGTTTCCGGTCAGGAAAAGAACTCGAAAGCATGATATAATACAGTCACAGACACAGGTCGGCCGTGTTCTGAATCCATTGGGAGGATAATAGATCATGGAAAACAGCGAACTCATCACAAAAGCAGTCGGATATATCCAGAGGGATGTGTCGGACAGCGGCATGACCATTGAAGATGTAGCAGAACACGCAGGATTCTCAACGGACTATTTCAACAGGATTTTTCTCGCACACACCGGATTCAACGTCATGGAGTATATTCGCGTGACGCGGCTGAAAAAAGCAGCAAGAATGCTGTGCGGGAGCAATCAGGACGTGCTCGGAATCGCGCTCGATTGCGGATACGAATCGCCGGAGGCCTTATGCCGCGCGTTTCGGAAACAGTACGGCGTCTCGCCCACGGAATACCGGAAACAACATGAAAATACAGAACCGCTCTACGGGGAGTTTTTCAACGACACGGTTGCTGCGCGCCTGCTTCACGAATTTCCCTCGTTCCATGCCGTCGATCCGAACGAAGCGATCGACCGGATGCTGGAACTCGGCGCGATGCGGTACGGGCTGGCGGCAATCGTATGCAAAAACAACGGCGGCGCGGCGATCACAGACGGCGATCTCCGGGACGGATTTGTCTGGTTCACGGAATGGGACGGTCGGTTTGAGGGAGAGATCATCTCCGATGACTGGGACAAAATCGCGCACTATCTCCGTATCTTCCACGGCGAACGGTTTGATATGAACATTTATACGATGGAAGACGACAAAACCATCGTTGACGCACTCTCCGGGCGGGGGATGACAGTCCGGGAGAT
>CACYWX010000528.1 GCA_902778205.1 uncultured Ruminococcus sp.
GGGCAACGCCCTGACCCGACCTCCGCAGAGGTCGGAATACTCAGGACTTCAAGGGAGTTCCTCTTTTGGTTCTTTTCTCCTCGATAAAGGAGAAAAGAAAAACGTTCACCTTGATTGTGCGAGTATTTGAGCGGATTGCTATAATCATCCGGGAAGGAGATACCATATGGCTATGAAGAAGATGCTTGCCGTGGACCTCGGCGCTTCCAGCGGGCGCGGGATCATCGGCGGCTTTGACGGCGAACGGTTCACCCTGGAGGAGATCCACCGGTTCTCCAACGATCCGGTCATGATGCCGGGCGGATTCTTCTGGGACACCCTGCGCCTGCTGTTTGAGATCAAGACGGCGATCCTCAAGGCGTCCCACGCGGGCGGGATCGGCTCCGTGGGCATCGACACCTGGGGCGTGGACTACGGGTATCTGGACAGGACCGGGACCCTCTTGTCCAATCCCTATCACTACCGCGACGTGCGGACCGACGGGATCCAGCCCTACGTTTTTGACAACCTCGCCCCGAGAAGCGAGATCTACGGCACAACGGGCATCCAGTCCCTCAATTTCAACACTCTGTATCAGATCGCGGCGGACCTCAGGGACCGTCCCTGGGTGGTGGAAAACGCCGAGTGCCTGCTCCACATGCCCGACCTTCTGGGCTATCTGCTGACGGGCGAGAAGAGCAGCGAATACACCATCGTCTCCACCGGCGCTCTGCTGGACGCGAAGAAGCGGGATTACGCATGGGAGCTTCTGAAGAAGTGCGGCGTTCCCGAGAGACTGCTCCGTCCCGTGGTTCAGCCCGGGTACGACATGGGCGGTCTGCTCCCCTCCGTCGAGGAGGAGACGGGGAACACCGGCGCGCGGCTTCTTAAGGTTGCGGGCCACGATACGGCTTCGGCGGTGCTGTCCGTTCCGGCTGTGGACGACGGATTTCTCTACATCTCCAGCGGCACCTGGTCCCTCATGGGCATCGAGTCCCCGGAGCCGGTGCTGACGGAGCTCTCCGAAAAGTATGACTTCACCAACGAGGGCGGCGTCTCGGGCACCATCCGCGTATTGAAGAACATCATGGGCCTGTGGATCGAGCAGGAATCCCGCCGCCAGTGGAAGCGGGAGGGGAAGAGCTTCACCTTCGACGAACTGTCCGAAATGGCGCTGGCGTCGAAGCCCCTGCAGTCCGTCATCAACCCGGACGATCCCTCCTTCTCCACCGCCGGCAACATGCCGAAGCGGATCTGCGAATACTGCGAAAAGACCGGTCAGCACGTTCCCGAGAGCATCGGCGAGATCGTGCGGTGCATCTTCGAGTCCCTGGCCCTCCGCTACCGCTGGACCGCGGAAAAGCTGGAGGAAATGACGGGAAAGAAATACCCGGTCATCAACATCGTCGGCGGCGGCACCAAGGAGGTCATGCTGTCCCAGTTCGCGGCGGACGCCTCCCACCGTCATGTGTCCGCGGGACCCGTGGAGGCCACGACTCTCGGCAACATCGCCATGCAGTGCATCGCCCAGGGCGAGCTGAAGGACATCTGGGAAGCCCGCCGCGTGATCCGCTCCTCCTTTGAGATCAAGGAGTACGAGCCGGACACCGCCTCCGCCGGAGCCTGGGACGAGGCCTACGGACGGTTCCTGAGCCTCATCGGCGAATAAGCCGGACGCATTTACACGTCTTCAAACACTTCATACCATAGAAGGAGAACCCTATGCTGAACACCGAAAAAGCGCTTGAGATCGCACGGAATGTTTACGGAAAGTACGGCGTGGACGTGGACGCGGCTCTGAAGGCTGCGGCCGAAACCCCCGTCTCCATTCAATGCTGGCAGGGCGACGACGTCGGAGGCTTCGAGAACGTCGACGGCGACCTGACGGGCGGCATCCAGTCCACCGGCAACTATCCCGGAAAGGCCCGCACCATCGACGAGCTGAGAGCCGACTTCGCCTTTGCGCAGTCCCTGATCCCCGGAAAGAAGCACCTGGCCCTTCATGCCATCTACCTGGACGCCGGCGGAAAGAAGGTGGCCCGGAACGAGATCGGACCGGAGCACTTCACCTCCTGGATCGACTGGGCGAAGGAACAGAAGCTGGGTCTGGACT
>CACYWX010000529.1 GCA_902778205.1 uncultured Ruminococcus sp.
AATTGTCCTCCACCAGCACATCCGCCGCGGACAGCAGAAATGCCGGGAAGGTCTGCCCCTGCTCCGGGGGGATATGGTAGCTGTCGGAAAGGGCCTCCATGATCGCCGCCTCATGGCGGGGCCGCACATTCCAGAGCCGCACATGGCGGCCCGCGTAGCTGTTGGTGTCGGAGACGTCAAAGACGTATCGCAGCCGGTGCTGCGGGGACGATGTATCCAGCAGGGCGATTCCGTGGGTGCCCTTGTTCACCCAGCGGCCCAGCTTGTTCCAGACGTCGATCCCGGCGCAGGCGGTGGCGTCCGGCTTCTGTTCGTGGATTAAGAGCTGCTCCACAAAGCTGTATTTATAGTTCCTTGCGGCGGTGCGGAGGAAGGACAGATACTTCCCCTGGGAGGACAGCACCTCCGTTTTCAGCCACTGCGCCGCATTTCGCGTGATTTCATATTTACTCGGCATTTGGGTCCTCCTCGAAGAGCTCCAAGGTCAGCCGGACGCCCAGCCCATTGCCGCAGGGGGCTTCGCAGGAATACAGCAGGCCGGTTCTGGCGTTGGTGATCTTCATCACGATGGCGTTCAGGCGGTTCACGGTCTCGTTGATCTCCGCCTGGGTGTCGGCGTAATAATAGCCGTGCTGATTGCTGCAGATGGGGACGCCCTCCTGCCGGAGACGGTTGATCTTCCGGCGCACCGTCCGCCCGTCCAGACAGAATATGTTCTGGAGTTCCCGGCAGTGGATGGCGTTGGCCTCGCCGACGTGGAATTGGGCCAAATGCTCCCGGATTGCGGTTAGAACGTCCATGGTGTCCTCCTTATCGCTCATATTGTTTTGCGCCTTTGGCTGGGCTGGGGAATGTCCAGCCGTAAACCCTTCCGATTTCATCTCCCAGACGCCGGGTGATGCGGGTGATGTCCTGTCTTGTCGCGGTGCCGTCCAGCAGCTTTTCCTTCAGCCGGTCGATCTGCCCGGTCGTCGCGTCGTCCTTATAGACGCGATAGAGATAATGTATATGTTAAAGGATAAGGGGCTTAAGATAGACACGAACGCTCTCACTACGGGGGAGGCGGTGGAAGCCGTTATACACGCGACCCCGCGCTGAGCGCGTCAGGGAAAGACAGATGGCAAAAAAAGCAGTATTGAAATGCCCGTCCTGCGGGACGGAGCTTGACCAGCAGCATAAGGGATGCCCGAAGTGCAGACTGCAGAATCCCTTTTACGGAACGAACAGGGAGAACGCGGAAGCATACGCTCTCGAGCTTCAGGGCGTAAAGAAGAGATCAAGGCTCATCACATTCCTGACGCTTCTTTCGCTTATCCTTTTCGCGCTCCTGCTCAACCTCACCATGTCGATCAGGACCGCGAAGCAGCTTACGTCATCCCTTTCTTCGGACGAGGTCAGGGACAGCCGTACCGTCGCCGAGGAGAACTACGAGACCTACGGGATGACCCTCGAGACGTACCTTCAGGAAGGTGCCTATGTGGAGGTCGCGGCGTTCGCCGTCGAGAACGATCTTCTGGATTCCAAAGTCTACCGACCTTACCGTCTTGTGTTCGAGCAGTCTTTGAGCTACACTTCAGTTTTTGAGAATTTCCGTGACGCCGCTTTGGGTGATGAGCTTGACATCGAGGCTGTCATAAATGGTGTGAACGATTTTTACAGATATTATGATCCGGAAAACTATACCGACGAAAACGGTCAGGTCATCGAGGTCGCCGAAGACCGTACGCTGAAGGCAAGGATCAATATGGACCGCGACATCCGGTATATGATCGCTTCCGCTTTTGATGCGGAGGTACCGTCGGAGGATGAATTTCCATTTATGACGGAGGAAGACCGTGCGGAATATATCCGGTCACTTCGACAGTAACGAAAGGACACCAAATGCAGCAGACCGTAAAGGCGGCAAAGTTCCCTTCGATCGAGGAACTTAAGGAAAGAGCCGCGGAAGAAAAAAAGAGGATAAATCTTCTGTCAATAGCGGCAGCCGTTTTGGGGACGCTCTGCCTTGTCGCGTTCATCATGTACGGGAGGCAGCAGACCATAAACGACGGGCTTGTCGAGGCGAGAAAGACCGGCGGGGTATCGGCGGTT
>CACYWX010000530.1 GCA_902778205.1 uncultured Ruminococcus sp.
TTTTTTTATGCTCTCACGCTCTTCTCTCCCGGATCTGGGTGGACAAATCCGCCGAGATGTCAATTGCTTTCCGGAGCGGGGGGATCTATAATCAATGATGAGAGAATCTTGCCGTCATACGGAGCGGTGCGTCCGTGGTCCCCTGTCCGGGATCCGGGACCCGTGGCGGACAGCGAAGGAGCGCAGAGATGAAGAACGATACCGCGGCGGCGATCCGGGACGCCCTGACGAACATCTTAAGGAGGCATTCCATGGACGGGATCACGGTCAAGTGGATCTGTCTGGAGGCCGGGGTCAGCAAGCAGACCTTTTACAATCATTATTACGGCGTCGGGGAGGTCCTGGAGGCCATCTGCCGGGACATCTGCGCCGAGGCCGCTGGAGAGGGAAAAGCCGGAGAGGACGGAGGGACCATCTGCCGGAAGATTCTCGGGGCGGTCTGCCGTCACCGGGACGTGCTGGTCCACCTGTACCGCTCCGGCGGCGGGAGGAGGTCGGGGCCATGCTCCGGAGGGAGTGCGCAGCCCTGCTGATCCCCCCATAGAGGCTGCATGGAGCCGGACTGCGGGGAGCGTAAGGAGAGGCGGTATTTCGAGGAATTCTGCCTGGACACCTTCATGCGGATCCTGTCCCAGTACGCGGAGGAGGGCTTCCCGGAGGACGTGGGCCGCATGGGGGAGATCTGTGACCGCATGATCTGGCGCAGTCTGGAGGAGTCCCGAGGCGCGTCCGGCGAGGTTGACCAATCGGGGAAAGTGTAAATTGCTTTGCGTCTCCCGCCGTTCTATAATGGAGGCAGAAACAGCGCGAAAAAAAGGGAGACACGGATATGGACGGCATCGGACGCGGACGGCGTCACGGTGGGCGAGGCGGAGGCTCCCGTCGGGGTCGGACTGACCACGGTTCTGGAGCTGCCCGCCACGGAGCACAACGGAGAGGCGGTTCTGACTGCCGGATACCGAGAGGAAGGAGACGGCGCGCGGAGGCTGTACCTGACCTTCCCGGAGGAGTACCGGCTTGAGGCCGGCTGGACCTACCGCCTCACCGCGCCCATCGAGCCCACGCCTTACGCCTATTCCCTGTACGCCGAGGCCGGATCCGCCTATCCGGAGGGCATGGAGGGGGAGGAGGACACGGGGATCTCCTCGGCGGGGGAGACCGGGTTCTACTCCAACGCGGACGATACGGCCCTGCTCCGGTACTGCCTGGACGACGAGGAGAGGGAGAAGGAGTATCCCATGCCGGTGATCCAGGTGCGGGCTCCGGGCGGCGGTCCGGTCCTGCCTGCCACGGGCTCCTGCGGGACGATTCTGTTCCGGTCCGGCGGGATCCTGTCGGCCGGGGCGGGATGGGCTCTTCTCCGGTGAAGAAGACAGCGGGAGGAACACGGGGACTGAGCCAATCGGCGGACGACAGCTGCGCTTGAGGACGGCGCGGCTGTTTTTTCCGTTCCGGGGGATTTTCTTTTGCCGTCCCTCTTGCGCGGCGGCGGATTTTCCGGTATGATATAGGCAAAAAAGCGGGTCCGGGAGGCCGGGCCGGAGGGAGGAGCGGATGGAGCTGGAGGTTCTGCCCTGGGAGCTGAGCGTGTGCAGGATCGGATCCATGGAGGACGTCGATCTTCACGCGGAGATCTTCTTCATCGGGAAAACGGACGAGGAGCTGTCCCTGGTGTGCCGGACGGAGGATGTACCGGCCGATGCGGAGAAGAGGGAGGACGGATGGCGCGGGTTCCGGGTGCGGGGCGAGCTGGACTTCTCCCTGGTGGGGATCCTCGCCTCCCTGTCCGGCGTTCTGGCCGAGGCGGGGATCAGCCTGTTCGCCCTGTCCACCTGGAACACGGACTACATTCTCGTGAAAAAAGAGCAGTTCGGCCGAGCCGCGGACGCCCTGAGAGCCGCGGGATACCGGGTGGTCTGATACTATTCTCAACCTAAAAAGACAATCTGTCAAAGATGTGCAAAAAACAAAGTCAGAAAAAGTGCACTGCTCGTTACCCCGTGCTGCACGAAGAGAAGAATGCTGCACCAGTGTATTTATAAAGTTCTTGCCAGGCATTTATGCCTAGGGCTTCCTTTCAAGAAGCCGCG
>CACYWX010000531.1 GCA_902778205.1 uncultured Ruminococcus sp.
AGGTGTCCGAGTGGTTGAAGGAGCCTGCCTCGAAAACAGGTGTACGTTTGCGCGTACCGGGGGTTCGAATCCCTTCCTCACCGCAACCAATTGCAGCCCAGCGCTTTAGCGCCGGGCTGTTTTGGTATGCGACGGACGGGAGCTTGCTATTTTTTGATTTCGAGGCACAGCATGGTCAGATCATCGCTGGCATCGGCCCCGGCGACATGGTCGGAAATGGCGGCCTGCATGCGCTTGACGACGGTTTCCGCATCGGTAAAGGACTCGCCCAGAACGGCGAGGAGGCGGTCGGAGCCGAACAGTTCATGGTCCGGGTTCTCGGCCTCGTTCAAGCCATCGGTATACAGGAACAGCGGCGTATCCTTGAAGCCATCCACATACTCTCCCTCGAACACGGCGTCGGAGAGGACTCCGATGGCCGTATTGGACTTACAGGACAGGAAGACGGGATTCCCGCCAGGCGGGAGGATGACCGGCGGATTGTGCCCGCAGTTGCAGAAATCCAGTTTTCCGGTCTGCAGGTCGATGGCGCCGATGAACATCGTCACGAACATCAGCTGCTCATTCCCGTCGGTCAGGGTCTCATTGATCTGATGCGCAATCTCAGCCGGCAGCAACCCTTGCTTGCCGGCGGCGCGGAACAGGTTCAGCACGACGGTCATGAACAGGCTCGCCGGAACCCCCTTGCCGCTGACATCGCCGATGCAGAAATACAGCCGTCTGCCCTGGATGAAATAATCGTACAAGTCGCCGCCCACTTCCCGGGCCGGCACCATGGACGCATACAGGTCTATATCCTTCCGCTCCGGGAACGGCGGGAACACCTGCGGAATCATGCCCATCTGGATGTCCTGGGCGATCTGCAGCTCCCCTTCGATCCGGACCTTGTTGGCGGTGGTCCGCGTCAACTCGTCCATATAGGTGACCAGGGAGGACTGCATGTCCGCGAAGGAACGGGACAGGGTGCCCAGCTCATCAGGCTGCGTATTCTCCGGGAGGACGGTGTCGAAATGGCCGGAGGCGATGTCCTCCGCCTGCCGGGCCAGGTCGCTGAGCGGCTGCATCGACTTCCGGATCACCCGGAAACACGAGAGGAAGAGCAGGAGCAGCCCCAGGATGTCAATCGCGATGATAAACCGCCGGAGCCGGTTGAAGCGGCCGAAGATGTCGCTTTCGGGGCAGACGATGGCCATGCTCCAACCCGTCGCATTGAGGGGTGTGAAGAAGACATAGCTGCGGATGCCATCGATCTCCATCCGCCGGTATCCGGCTTCCAGCCCCAGCATGCTCTTTCCCAGTTCGTCCAACTCCGGTTTCGGATCGATGAGGCCCTCCGTGAAGATGGTCTGGTAGAAGAGCTTCTCGGGGTCGGGATGCACCAGGAATGTACCGCCGCGGCTGACCAGGATGCTGTAGGAGTGCGGATAAGGCTTCACAGGCGACAGGTTGTCGGACAGCCATTTCAGGGAAACATCCAGCGAGATACTGCCGATATATCCGTCGGAGGTTGTCAGCGGCTTGCAGTAGGAAACCATCCGCTGGGTCTGCCGGTCTTCGGCATCATCCTGCTCCCAGTCGCTGTAGGGTTCGGTCCAGCAGGGCTGGTTCAGGAGTTTAGGCTGGAGATACCAGTCCAGATAGAAGTACTGGTAATCCTCATCGCCTTCCTGTTCAGTCTCCAAATTGCCGCCGATATAGCCTGAATAGGCGGAATAATAGTAATGGCCCTCGAAGAAGTTCGGTTCGAAGGAGATGGAACAGCCGGACAGGACCGGATTGCTCTGCACCGTGGTGCGGGTGTACTCCATCATCGACTCGGGTTCATCCAGATGGCGGTAGACCAGCCATTCCAGGTTGTCGGCGGAGATTTCCACATCCTCCAAGATGCTGTTCAGCCGGAGGACCGAATTCTCCACGACCTGGGTGGCGCGGAGGATGGCCTCCTCCCGGACATAACGGCGGGACACGAAGAAGATATAGGACATCGCCGCCAGGAAAACGAGGGCGGCGAAGCTGACCACCCAGAGGCTCAGGCGCGCCGAGAAGGAGCGGCGGAAGGAGTCGATCAGTTTCCTCATGGCAGCAGGTC
>CACYWX010000532.1 GCA_902778205.1 uncultured Ruminococcus sp.
AGATGGTGGGCAAGCTCACCGATCCCACGGACAAGTGGGCTATCGACGGCACCGTGGCCGAGATCGGCGGAGAGCTGTACTTCGTCTGGTCCGGCTGGGAGGGCGACGAGAACGTGGCCCAGAACATCTACATCGCCCACATGAAGAGCCCCACGGAGATCGACTCCGCCCGCACCATGCTGTCCTCCCCGGAATACCGCTGGGAGAAGCTGGGCGGCCGCCCCACCATCAACGAGGGCCCCGTCGCGCTCGCAAAGGACGGAGCGGTCCACATCATCTACTCCGCCTCCGGAAGCTGGTCCGACTTTTACAACCTCGGCAAGCTGACCTGGCACGGAGGGGATCCTCTGGACGCGGCGAACTGGACCAAATCCGCGGACTCCGTCTTTGAAAAGACCGATACCTGCTACGGCCCCGGCCACTGCTCCTTCACCACAGCGGATGACGGCTCCACCTGGATCGTCTACCACGGCAACCTGGTTTCCGGCTCCGGATGGGGCGGACGCTCCGTCTGGACCCAGCCCATCTCCTGGAACGGGGACGAGCCGGTCCTCGGTTCTCCCGTCGGTCCGAAGGAGGAGCTGACCCTGCCCGTGGCCTCCTGGTCCCCAGACGGCATCCGTCCCGTGACGCAGGACACGCCGTAAATCCCGCAGCCCGTATGAACTGAACGCTTCACTCAAAGAAAGGAGACTCCCATGAAGAAAAGACTGCCCATCGCTCTGCTGGCCCTGCTTCTCGCCGCCTCCTCCTGCTCCACGACCACCAGTCAGGAGGAGAACGAGACCCAGACCGCCGCTCCCTCCGCCGACGTGGCGGAACCCGAGGAGACCGAGGATCCGGACGCCCGTCTGGACAGCGGTCTGGCCGAGGTGGATTACGACGGCTATCAGTTCAACATTTTCATCCACAACACCATCACCAACGACTTCGAGGCGGAGGAGGTCACCGGCGAGCCCATCAATGACGCCGAGTACACCCGCGTGATCACCGTTCAGGACAACGGCAACTGCACCATCGTCCCGCAGGTGGTTTCGGCGGACAACCGGGGCGGTCAGACTCCCCTGGGCAACGCCGTGAAGGCCGGAACCAACGACTTTGACCTGGCCTGTCTCTCCGGCTATTCCTCCTGCAACGCCCTGGTGGCCGGATCCCTGATGAACCTCTACGAGGTGGAAAACCTGGATCTGTCGAAGCCCTGGTGGGATCCCTACTGCACCCAGGAATGCACCTTCAAGGACGCGGTCTATCAGATGACCGGCGACATTTCCATCGGCGACAACAAGGCCACCTTCTGCTACTTCTTCAACAAGAACATGTCCGCCACCTACAACCAGCCCAACTTCTACGAGATGGTGGACAACATGACCTGGACCATCGACAACTTCCGCGAATTCGCCGAGGCGGTGGACTCCAATCTGGACTACGACAACGACGGGAACCACGTCAACGACAAGGAGGACATCTACGGCATCTACATCTGGGACGACATCATGATGGGCATCGTCAACGCTTCCGGTATCAAGTGCTGCACCATCAACCAGAACGGCGAGCTGGAGCTGACCCTGTACTCCGAGAAGTTCGTGGACGCCTTCGACAAGTTCACCGCCTACGCCTACAACAAGGACGTGACCTGTGCCTACCAGCGGAACGGCTACGCCGCCGACTACGGCCAGATCGCATTCCAGGAAGGCCGCGCGCTGTTCTATCTGGCGAACATCGGCGCCGCCACCACCTTCCGCGACATGGAGGACGACTTCGGCATCCTGCCCCTGCCTCTGTACGACGAGAATCAGGACCGCTACTACAACAGCGCGGCATCCTGGTCCGTGTCCCTGTACTCCATCCCGCGGAACAACTACGGCGCGGAGGGCTTCGCGCGGGCCGGATGGATCACCGAGGCTCTGGCCTACGAATCCCTCTACACCCTGACGCCCGCCTACTACGAGCAGACCCTGCAGAACAAGGTCTCCCGCGACGAGAACTCCGCCCGGATGCTGGACCTGATCTTCGCCACCCGGACCTACGACTTCGGCTGGTACTTCGAGGTCGGCGGCTACAACGAGGGCATCATGAACCTGCTCC
>CACYWX010000533.1 GCA_902778205.1 uncultured Ruminococcus sp.
CCACGGGCTCGCCGAACTTCTCAATTTCCACGTTTTCGGAGTCGTCCTTCCCGATGGGAACGGAGGGATCGATGATGTTGGGGATGGTCATCATGATGGTCCGGATGCGCTCCGCCAGCTCCGGCTCACGCTTTTCGAGCTCGGCCAGCCGCGCGGACTGCTCGGCCACCTGCGCCTTGACCTTCTCCGCCTCCTCCTTCTGACCCTTGGCCATGAGACCGCCGATCTGCTTCGACAGCTTGTTCCGGTTGCCGCGGAGCTGGTCGGCCTCCTGCATGACGGCGCGGTTTTCGGCGTCCAGCGCGATGACCTCGTCCACCAGGGGGAGCTTCTGGTCCTGGAATTTGTTCCGGATGTTCTGCTTCACGACCTCCGGATTTTCCCTTACGAATTTGATGTCCAGCATGTTCTGATACCTCTTTGGAATGAATTGGTGCGGAGACCGGCGGAAAAACAAAAACCGCCCGCCGCCGAATGGGACGAACAGCTTCGTGGTGCCACCCATCTTCGCCGCCCGGAGACGGCCTCTTCTGCGCGGTAAGGGGCGCGTCCCCGCGGCTCGGAAAGCGGAACCCGCGGCGTCCGGCACCGGCTTTCACCTTCCCCGGCTCTCTCTGGACGGACCCGTCCGCGGTTATTTTTCGTCACTGCCGCAATGCTTTTGCGTGTACCGGTATTATAGCAGACTCCGTCCCGAAATGCAAGAGAAAAAATGTGTTTTTATAAATTTGTTTCCGATCCCGCTTGACAGGCCGGGCGAGTGGTGTTATAATGAATCGACTTTAGTTATAGTCAAAGGAGATTATCCTATGAGCATTCTGAAGAAAGCCGCCGCTCTGCTGTCCGTTCTGACAGTGGTCGGTTCGACCCTGGCCGTTCCCGCCGCAGCCGACGGCGGACAAGAGGTCAAGACCCTGGCCCACTGGAAGTTCCAGGACGTGAAGGGCTACTACACCGGCTCCGTGGACGACGACAACATCACCTTCGTCGACCTGACCGGCAACGGCAACGACCTGGTGCCCGCCACCGCAGGCAACGGCGACCAGCTGGACATCTTCATGTGGGACGACGGATGCGATATCCCCACCGCCAAGGGGAGCACCGCCCTCAAGCTGGACAACACCAAGGCCAAGGCCGCCACCGTGGACCCCTACACGGCAGAAGAGACCAGCTACACCGGCGGCTATACCTCCGGCAAGTACCTGCAGACCGTTGAGACCGCTCCTCTGAACAACACCCAGTTCGAGCACGGCTTCGCCTTCGAGATCGTCTACAAGCTCTCTCCCGCACTGGACAACAACTACAACCGCTACACCGGCCTGTTCTCCCGTCAGGGCGTGGTGGAAGGTGCCAACGAGCCTCCGTTCTCCATCGCTCTCGCCGAGTGGAACAACGAGGAAAGCACCGGCACTCTGGGCGCCAACGGCACTTGGATGCAGTACGTCCACGTCGATCCCGACGGAATGAAGACCAACAAAGAATATGACTCCGCCATGATGTACGCCGGCGACTGGCACCACATCCTCGTCACCTCCGACGGCGAGCTCACCGAGATCTATGTGGACGGCGAAGACATCGACATGGTCGGCGAATCCAGCCTGATCAACATCACCGATCCCTCCTACAGATGGGAAGTCGGCGTGGGCCGGAAGAACGGCGAAGGCCATGAAAGCGATTCCAAGAACGTGAATTCTCCCGAGGGCATGATCCGCCGTCTGTTCGCGGGCACCATCTCCGAGATCCGCGTCTGCGACGGTTACCTGAGCCTGGAGGATTCCCTCTGGTTCAAGACCGCTTCCTATGACATCGTTCCCGAGCCGGTCGTTGCCGCCGAGGAGCCCGTCGTGGAAGAGCCCGCTCCCGCCGAGGAACCGGCCGCTGAGGAGCCCGCTCCCGTCGAAGAGCCTGCCGCTGAGGAGCCCGCCGCCGAGTCCAAGGGCTTCGCTACCGTTGGAGACGCCGCTGCCGGCAAGACCGTAATCTCCGGCTACACCTTCGTCGAGGGCTCCAACGGCTTCGGCGGAGAGGGCGCTGAGAACCTGTGGGACGGCGACACCGCCACCAAGTTCTGCACCAAC
>CACYWX010000534.1 GCA_902778205.1 uncultured Ruminococcus sp.
AGCACGCCGAGGGCGTCCCTCGTCTTCTCCAGAAGATCCGTGGACTCGGTCAGCAGGCTTCTCTCCACATCGGCGGACACGCCCACCTGCTCCACGGCGGCCACCGTCTCCGCCAGAGAGCGGATCCAGCGGATCACCGTCGGAATGAAAGACTTGGATGCCATGTCGATCATGGTCAGCGCCTCGATATGGATCGTCTTGGCGTAGTTCTCATACTTGATCTCGGCGCGGCTCTGCAGCTCGGAGCGGGAAAACACGCCGAACTTCTCGAACATTTTCACAGAGGTTTCCGTCGTCAGCGCGGGGATGGCGTCCACCATGGCCGGCAGGTTCGGAAGGCCTCTCCGCTCCGCTTCGGCCTTCCATTCGTCGGAATAGCCGTTTCCGTTGAAGATGATCTTCCGGTGATCCGTCAGGTACTGCCGGATCAGCTCGTGCGCCGCGGTGTCGAAATCCTCTGCCTTCTCCAGCACGTCGCAGGCGTCGGAGAAGGCCTCCGCCACGATGGTGTCCAGGACGATGTTCGGCCCGGCGATGGAATCACGGGATCCCACCATGCGGAACTCGAATTTATTTCCGGTGAAGGCAAAGGGGCTGGTGCGGTTGCGGTCCGTCGCGTCCTTGGACAGGTTCGGCAGCGTGCTGGCGCCGGTGAGCAGTTTCCCGCCCTTGAGCGACGACGTGGCGGTCCCGTTCTCCATGGTCTGAAGGACCACATCCTCCAGCTGGTCTCCCAGGAATACGGAAATGATCGCCGGCGGGGCCTCATTGGCGCCGAGCCTGTGGTCATTGCCCGGATCCGCGGCGGATTCCCGCAGCAGGTCCGCATGTTCGTCCACCGCCTTGAGAATGCAGGCGAGCACCAGCAGGAACTGCACATTCTGGTGTGGCGTCTTGCCCGGATCCAGCAGGTTGATCCCGTCGTCCGTCTGAAGGGACCAGTTGTTGTGCTTGCCGGAGCCGTTCACCCCCTTGAAGGGCGCTTCGTGAAGAATGCAGCGCATGTCATGGCGGGAAGCGACCCGCTTGAGTGTCTGCATGACCAGATGGTTGCTGTCCACGGCCAGCGTCGCGTTCTCATAGATGACCGCCAGCTCATGCTGTGCCGGCGCCACCTCATTGTGCTGCGTCTTCGCGGGAACCCCGAGCCTCCAGAGTTCCCGGTTGACATCCTTCATGAAGGACGCCACCCGCGTGCGCAGGGAACCGTAGTAGTGATCGTCCAGTTCCTGGCCCTTCGGCGGCATGGCCCCGAACAGCGTGCGCCCGGTATAGACCAGATCCTTGCGCTGGTGGAACGTCTTCTTGTCCACCAGGAAATACTCCTGCTCCGGTCCGACGGAGGGCGTGACGCGTTTTGACGTGGTGTTGCCGAACAGCCGCAGCAGCCTCAGCGACTGGGTGTTGATGGCGTCGATGGAACGCAGCAGCGGCGTCTTGAAATCCAGCGCCTCACCGGTATAGGAGCAGAAGGCGGTAGGGATGCACAGGATCGCCCCCGCGGCGTCCTTGCGGACAAATGCCGGAGATGTCATGTCCCAGGCAGTATAGCCTCTGGCCTCGAAGGTTGCCCGCAGTCCTCCCGACGGGAAGGATGAGGCATCCGACTCTCCCTTGATCAGGTTCTTTCCCGACAGTTCCATCAGGACCGTGCCGTCCGCGGCAGGCGCGGAGAGGAAGGAATCATGCTTCTCCGCGGTGGTTCCCGTCAGCGGCTGGAACCAGTGGGTGTAATGGGTCGCGCCCTTTTCCATGGCCCACTGTTTCATGGCCTCGGCGATCTCATCCGCCACCAGCGGGTTCAGGTCGCCGCCCTCGTCCATGGTCCGGTGCAGTTCTTTGTATACATTCCTGGGAAGGCGCGCCCGCATGACTTTGTCCGAGAACACATCCTCCCCGTAGATATCGGCTACATTGAACAGTTCATCTCTCTCGCTCATATAAATCCTCCTTAGCCGGAACAAACAGTTACACTAAACACTGTTATGAAGTGACCTTTGTCAAGAAGTAAATTATGCCACCAGCAAACTTATTCTTGACTGTCACATTTGTATGATCTGTCAGCATCTGGAAGG
>CACYWX010000535.1 GCA_902778205.1 uncultured Ruminococcus sp.
TCTGAAGCTGCTGTCCATGAACAACTATGACATGGAGGCGAACAGCAGGCCGGAGATGCTGACCTCCTTCAAATCGTCCTACGGCGGGTCCATGCGGCTGATCGGGGAGCTGCTCCGGAAATTCCGCCCGGAGATGACGGAGGAGGACATTCACAGCTTCCTCTACCTGTTCTTCCCCTTCATGTTCGGCATCTATCCCTACGCCGCCGTGACGGAGAAGCAGAGGGCGGCGATGGAGCAGGCGGGCGTGGACTTTTCGTATTCCACCGTTTACGACCTGGCGTACCGCTGTCTGATCCGGCTGCTGGGCTGATCATAATTCGGAGAAGGAGATTTGGGAAAAATGAGCAAGAAAAACATCGGCGCGGTTCTGGCGCTGTATCCCTGTCCGGTGGTCGTGGTGGGTGCGATGGTGAACGGAAAGCCCACCTGGACTCTCGCCGCCCACGCCGGGATCATGGCCCACAGCCATCTGACGGTGTCTCTGGTCGCGGCGCATTACATCAATCAGGGCATCCGGGAGAGCGGAAGACTTTCCGTGAACATCGTGGACGAGTCGTGGCTGGCGAAGGCGGACAAAATGGGGACCGTCTCCGGCCACAAGGCGGACAAGTCTGAAGCCTTTGCCTGGACCATGGGAGAGGGAGGCGCGCCCCTGATCGACGAGGCGAAGGTCTCCATCGAATGCGAGGTGGACGGCAATTACGAGCTGGAGCACTTCGACAACTTCATCTGCAAAATCACCGCGACTTACGCGGACGACGCCGTGCTGAACGAAAAGGGAAAGATCGACTATCACGTATTCAAGCCGGTGCTGTTCGAGTTCCCCACCTACGAGTATTTCGTGACGGGAGAAAAGGCCGGGGACTGCGGCAAGATGAACTGACAAAAAGGAACGGAGATCATGAGCATTACGGTGAATCTGTACTATCACGGCCGGAACGGAGCTGCGCGGGCCTTCGCCGATGAAATGGAGAGAAGCGGCCTTGCCGACGAGATCCGGGCGGAGGACGGGAATCTCTGCTACCGGTATTTCCTCCCTCTGGACGATCCGGAGACGGTGCTGCTGATCGACCGCTGGCGGGATCAGGAGGCCATTGACAGGCACCACGCGAGCCCCATGATGAAGCGGCTGGCGGATCTGCGGGAGAAATACGATCTCCACATGACGGCGGAGCGTTTCACATCCGCGGACGCGCCGGATAGCGACGATCAATTTATCAGAAGATGAATGCGGGAGGACACGAAAATGCGTGAGAAAATCGTACAAACGGCGGGCCGGAACCAACTGGGGGACTTCGCGCCCATGTTCGCCCATCTCAACGACGACGTGCTGTTCGGCGAGGTTTGGAACGAGACAGCAATCGACGTGAAAACGAAGTGCATCATCACGGTGGTGGCGCTGATGGCGTCCGGGATCACGGATTCGTCCCTGACCTACCACCTGCAGAACGCGAAGGCCCACGGCGTAACGAAGGAGGAAATCGCCGCCATCGTCACCCACGCAACCATGTACGTGGGCTGGCCCAAGGGATGGGCGGTGTTCCGTCTGGCAAAGGAGGTCTGGAACGAAGAGACCCCCGCGCTGACGGAGAAGGAGAAGTATCAGAACACGATCTTCTTCCCGATCGGAGAGCCGAATCCTTACGGTCAGTTCTTCGTGGGGCAGAGTTACCTTGCGCCCGTGTCGACGGAGCAGGTCCCGGTCTATAGCGTGACCTTCGAGCCCGGATGCCGCAACAACTGGCACATCCACCACGCAAAGAGCGGCGGCGGACAGATGCTGATCTGCGTCGGCGGCAGAGGCTATTATCAGGAATGGGGCAGGGAGCCCGTGGAGATGACGCCCGGGACCGTGGTGAACATTCCGCCTGAGGTCAGGCACTGGCACGGAGCCGCGCCGGACGCATGGTTCTCCCATCTGGCCGTCGAGGTGTCCGGGGAGGAGACCTCGAACGAATGGCTGGAGCCTGTATCTCCGGAAGATTACGGCAGGCTGAAATAAGAGGAATTTGAACATGAAGCATACAATCCTCAGACTCGTCTCTCTGATGACCCTGGC
>CACYWX010000536.1 GCA_902778205.1 uncultured Ruminococcus sp.
CCCTGTGCCCCCGGAAGGTTTTGCCGTGCGGGAACTTTGTTATGAAGACTGGCCGCTTATCGAGGAACACTATCGGTCGCGGGAGAGCTGGAAATACCGCCTCCCGCACCTGAAACAGGAACTGTACCAGAGATATGAGCTTGGCAACGAAGAGCACAGCGTCTTCTGCTTCGGACTCTTCTCCGGTGATCGCATGGTCGGATTGGCGGAGGGAAGGTTACAGCGGGCGAACGGCTTTGTCGTAAACAATAACATTGGCATTATGCCGGACCCGGATTTCCGGACGGAGGAGGTGTACCGCTATACCTTCGCGTATATCACCGCTGAAGCCTTGACCCGGGGCGCGCTTCCCATCGATCAGACCCAGACACCCGCGACAAGTCCGAAATCCCGGTGCGGTGCGTTCGATTCCTCGGAGTTCGGGTATCGGACTGTGAGCTTTTCGTGTAGGATCTTTTGTAAATAAATCCCTACTTGCACATGGTTGGTAGATTTGATACAATATAGCCAAAGCAACGGAGAAACGGAGCGAAGGCTATGCGGAGCAGATCACGGAAGAAAACCCCTTGGGACGGTATGGAATCATTGACACCGACGCAGGAGTTCCTGCAAAAGCACTATACGGAGCGGTATGAAGCGCGGCATCCGGCTCTTTCAGATACCGGAGAAGCCGCGATGATCAATTCGTTTCCGCCTGCCAAGTGTCCTTACTGCGGTTCTGCAGACTTCATCCGCTATGGAACAGACGGCAACGGGATTCACCGTTATCGCTGTTCCTGCGGGAAGATGTTCCGACCAACCACGGGTACCATATTTGATTCCCGGAAGATCTCCGTCAGCGAATGGATCGAATACTGCCTCAACATCTTCCGCTATGTGAGCCTGAACGCAGACTCGTGGAACAACCGGAACGCGCTTTCCACGTCAAAATACTGGCTTGAGAAACTGTTTTAACATTGCAGGGGTCACAGGATCGCATTGTTCTTTCCGACAAGGTGTGGTTGGATGAAACGTATTACGCTGTTCTGATGCGTGATCGGGAGCAGAACGACAGGGGCGAGAACCTGCGCGGTTTGTCACGAAACCAGATCTGTATCGGCGTTGCCACCGACAGAAAGCACACCGTGTGCTTCGTAGAGGGTTACGGGCGTCCGTCCCAAAAGAGCAGTTACGATACCTTCCACAATCACATCGCGCCGGGATCTGTGCTGATCCACGACAAGGAAATGACCCACAAACGGTTGGTGGAAATGCTTCACAGGGGAGAAGCCCTTCCCTTTGAGATCCAGGGATCGATCATCTACTACGTGGGACCCACCCCCGCCAAACCGGGACGCCCCATAGGCTCCGCCGGACCCACCACCAGCTATCGGATGGATCCCTATGCACCGGAGCTTTTAGATCTTGGACAGGCTGGGATGATCGGGAAAGGACCCCGTTCTGCAGAGGTGAAGGAAGCCATTATCCGAAACGGAGCGGTCTATTTTGCGGCCATCGGCGGTGCAGCCGCGTTGATCGCCCGCTCGGTGATATCGTCGGAGGTCATCGCTTTCGAGGATCTGGGACTCGACCACCTCGCGCTCGCTCGGGTACGAGTACACGCCGTACTTCGCCTCCAGCGGCTTCACCGCGTCGATGATGTCGCGCTCCGAAACCGCCTTGTATGACTTGCCCTTACCGGTCTGCACATTTAGGTTTTTCGCGACCGTTCCGAGCTCTGCTGTGATCCCAGCCATGCGCTGGAATAAGTTCATCTTCTCCATTCTCTCGCTCCTTCTATTTCAGTGAGTAGCGGGCAAACGCCACGCTCTCGCCGTACCTGTTCTTAGCGGTGACCATCTCGCGCTTTACCTCGATACCGGCCTTCTTTAGATCGTTGATCCTCGACGCCAGCCGCATGACGCCATACTCCCTCATGGCCTCCAGCGCGGTGATGCTTCCGAAGTCCTTCATGTGTTGTAAGATACGATCACACTGCGTCATTTCACCGTCATGCTGACGCGCTCCTCAAGGCAGGCACCCGGGACGTCAGCCCCTCCTTTCAAGATCTTCTTC
>CACYWX010000537.1 GCA_902778205.1 uncultured Ruminococcus sp.
AGCTCTGCCGCGAAGCCCTCAAGGAATACGGCATCGACTTCAACATCCTCACCGTAGTGACGGAGCGGACCGCGAAGAACATCTCCGAGGTGTACCGCTACCTGCGGAGCCGGGGATACAAGTTCGTCCAGTTCATCCGCCACGTGGACGGCTTCGGCGACGCGGAGGATCCCACGGAATGGTCCCTGAGCGTGAAGCGGTATACAAGCTTTCTCAAAACCGCCTTCGGGTACTACTACGACGACATTATGGCGGGGAAGTACATGAGCGTGCGGGAGTTCGACAACTACGTGATGCTGGCCGCCGGACGTCCCGCCGAGTGCTGCGGTATGAACGGGGTCTGTCCCGCCAATCTGGTGGTGGAGGCGGACGGCGGGGCCTATCCCTGCGACTTCTACGTGTTGGACGAGTGGAAGCTGGGTAACGTGACCGATACCCCGATCCGGGAGCTGCTGGAATCGGACACGGCGAAGCGGTTCCGGGC
Source organism: uncultured Ruminococcus sp. (assembly GCA_902778205.1). Lineage (GTDB taxonomy): Bacteria > Bacillota > Clostridia > Oscillospirales > CAG-272 > UMGS1696. The sequence continues at coordinate 485 of CACYWX010000537.1, forward strand.
GAGATCGCGCAGGATCGACGAAAAATGCCGCTCCTGCCGCTGGTACGCCTTATGCCGGGGAGGCTGCGCCCGGTACCGGGAACCCGCCGGGGAGGACGGACTGCGCCTCAACAAATATTGCGAGAGCTATCTCGAATTCTTCCCCTGGGCCGCTCCGAAGCTGGCAAAGCTGGCCCGGATGGCGGCGGAGGGAAGGATACGTTGAATCAAAACGCGGGAGGGATCCATGCTCGGATCCGCTCCCGCGTTCTGTTTTATCCCTCCGGTTCGGGCTTCTCCTCTTCCTCCGCCGCGTTCTCAAATCTCGACAGACCGTAGCGGGAGGCCGTGAGATCCGAAATGCCGCAGAGGATCATGGCGATGCCCTGGACCCGGTGGGGAGACACCTGATAATATCCCTTCTGGTGTCCGCCGTTCAGCTCGCTCACCAGGTCTGCTGCCAAGAGGGGCTTCAGATGGTGATAGACCTGCCCGGTGGAACCGAAGCCGCATTTCTCCACCAGCTGAGCCACGTTCGAGGGCTTGCGGAGCAGGGCGGTGAGGATGTTCAGCTTCTCCTGGCTCCCGATGCAGGCCAGTACGCTCCTCGCCGTCCCGTTTTCCGCCAGGGCAAGCAGATCGTTGCCCGAGACATCCTTCCTCACCCAGCTGGACTGATTGCCGCCGGACGCGAAGACCCCCAGATAGGTGATCTTCCCCGTGTCTCCGTCCTGTCCGCAGGCGTTCTCGCAGTCGTCCATCAGGGCGTTGATATGGGAGTCGGGGTGCATATGCCTCATTTTCTGCACGTGGCCTACGTAATCCCGGCCGTCGAAGTCGTGCTTTCTCTGATCTCCCAGCCCTTTCAGCTCCGAGGCCGACGCCGTGAGCAGCTCCAGCACGGACGAAAGCTGTTCCCGCATCTCTCCCAGCTCCTGCTTCAGCTTGTCGATTTCCTGTCCGTAATCGCGTTCCATACCGACCTCCGTATTGTAAAAATCGGAACTCCGGAATTCCGTAAACACAGTATAGCACGTTGAACGGGATTTGTCAATACGGAATTCCGAAATAATTACGAAAATCCGTAAAAGTAAAAAGTGGCCGCGCATCCTCCGGATTTCCGGAAAACACGCGGTCTGTTTTCTTCGCGTCGTTCAGTTTTCGATGTCCTCGTACCACCGCTGCCACTCCGCGCGGTTGGCCTCGTAGAGCCATTCCACCACCTCGCGGGGGAACACGCCCTCCACGTAGGCGGACTCGATCTGGGAGCCGAGATACGTGATGTAGGGCATCATGGCCTTGAGGTAGTGCCAATCCAGCTCGCCCTCCAGCACCTTGCCGAAGAGGGCGGTCTTGGATTTTTCGTCCAGGAGGGGGATCAGGTGCTCCATCAGCTCCGTCTCGGTCTTGCCGTCCAGGGAGTCGAAGGACGCATTGCGGATCATGTCTGCGGTTCCGGCGTCGTCCAGATACTTCGACAGCTCCACGATCTTGGTGATGTCCACGCCCTGGGCCAGCAGCTTGTCCGAGATCTTTTCCAGCGTCGATGGCCGGAGAAGGGGCGCCAGGTTTTCCA
>CACYWX010000538.1 GCA_902778205.1 uncultured Ruminococcus sp.
CGTCAGCTCGATCTCCTCCGGCGTGTTGGACTCGCCCCGGAGAAAGAGCATCATCAGCTGATCGCCGAACAGCAGGAACACGGTCACCGCCACGGCGGAAACGATGACCGAGAACAGCAGCTTGAACCGGAACGCTGCCCGCATGCCCTCCCAGTCGCCCAGCCCATAGAACTGGGTTCCGAAGATGGCCGCGCCGGACAGACCGCCGAAGATGGCCAGGTTGAAGACGAAGATCAGCTGGTTGACGATGGACACGGCGCTCATGGGCAGGGTGCCCAGGCCTCCCACCATCAGATTGTCGAGCAGGGATACGAAATTGGTGATGCCCTGCTGGATGATGAGGGGAAGCACCAGCACGAACAGCATCCGGTAAAAGGCCCGGTCGCCGATGTATTTCTGACGGAAGGTCATGTCAGGTTCGCCTCGTCCAGACAGGCTGCGCAGTCTCCTCCGCAAGCCTCGCCGTCATCGCCGTCCAGTCCCTCCTCCGCCTCCGCGGCCTTGAGCATGAGGGCACATTCGATCCGCTTCCGGAACAGGTCGCATCCGTATTCATACACGCCCCGGATGGAGCCCGTCGCGTGCATGGCGTTGGCCGCGCATCCGCCGGAGCAGTAGAAGCGGGCCCAGCAGTCCGCGCATTCCGGACGGGCGTAGACGTTGCAGAGCTTGAACTCATCCCGCAGACCGGTGTTGGTGATCCCGTCCCACACGTTTCCCATGCGGTACCGCTCGTCTCCCACGAACTGATGGCAGGGATAGAGGTCGCCGGAGGGCGTCACCGCGAAATACTCCGTCCCCGAGCCGCAGCCGGCGATGCGCTTGTAGACGCAGGGGCCGTGGTTCAGATCCAGCATATAATGATAGAAGGTAAAGAGTCTTCCCTCCCGCTCCCGCTTCAGCATTTCCTCCGCCAGAAGCTCGTACTGCTCCAAGACGACGGCCTTGTCCTCCTCCGTCAGGGCCCAGGGCGTTCCGGGAGGAGAGACCACCGGCTCCATGGACAGCTCCGTGAAGCCCAGGTCCGCCATGTGGAACACGTCCTTCGTGAAATCGGGATTGCGGTGGGTGAAGGTGCCTCTCATGTAGTAGCCCTGACCGCCGCGGGCCTCCACCAGCCGTTTGAATTTCGGCACGATCCGGTCGTAGGAGCCGTTTCCGGCGTAGTCCTTCCGGGAGGCGTCGTGGATCTCGCGCCGTCCGTCCAGGGACAGCACCACGTTGTGGCATTCCCGGTTGGCGAACTCAATGACGTCGTCGTCGATGTTGACACCGTTGGTGGTCAGGGTGAAGCGGAAGTTCTTCCCCGCCTCCTTCTCGATGGAGCGGGCGTAGGCCACCAATTGCTTCACCACGCTGAAGTTCACAAGGGGCTCACCGCCGAAGAAGTCCACCTCCAGATTCCGGTGCCGCCCGGAATTCTTCACCAGGAAGTCCAGCGCGGCCTTGCCCACCTCAAAGGACATAAGGGCCTCCTCGCCGTGGAACCGTCCCTGAGCGGCGAAGCAGTACTCGCAGTTGAGGTTGCAGGTGTGGGCCACGTGGAGGCACAGGGCCTTCACGACCCCCGCCGTGCGGGCCTTCAGCTCTCCGGCGATGGGCTCGAAGATGTCCTCCGTGAAGAGCTGGTCTGCGTCCCGGAGGGCGGTGATCTGGTCGTAGCACTCGGAAAGCTCCTCCGCCGGGGTTTCCGGATGGAGGGCGGCGGTCTGTTGCAGGACGGCGTCCCGGTCGCCGGACTGGTAGAGGGCGATCATGTCGTAGGCCAGCTCGTCCACGGCGTGCACGGCCCCGGAGCAGACGTCCAGCACGATATTGTATCCGCCGAGTTTGTATTGATGCAGCATGGTGGTCTCCTTATAGGTTGAGGATGGTAAATAGAGAGTGGATGGTGATAATGATATGGAAGGAGGAGGGCGCCCGGTGGTTCATTGAGCGCACCAAAGGCTTCCCCTCGAGGGCGTTCGGGGCGCTTTGGAAAAGTCCTGTGGACTTTTCAACCCCGAACGCGGTTGTGGCTTGCCACAACCG
>CACYWX010000539.1 GCA_902778205.1 uncultured Ruminococcus sp.
TCCATTTTTCATCCAGCGCCGCCGTCCTCTCCCAGCGGTTCCGCGCCTCGTCGGCAGGATAATGCTCCCCCAGCCACTTCTTCATGGCCGGTTCAAAGAGCTTCAGGTATTTGTCCATCGTATCCTTCTTCCTCCCTGCGAGGGGCTGCTAATTAGCATCAGCTTACCTTCTGCCATTATACACTGCCTCCCTCCGTTTTGCAAGAAGGAAGGCGGAAAATCGCCAAAAAAGAAAAATCAGACGGCGGGACTCCGGACAGGGTCATGGTTCCGCGCGCAAGCAGAAGCCCCGTTCAGGCGGGTTGACCATCCCGCGGGACACCGTCCGGATGGAACTGCCGCGGGACGGTTGGCGGAAAAAGCCGGAGGATGCGATTTTTCGTCTCCGCAATTTCAGCCCTGCGTCTTGAAAATGCGCGCCGGACAGGGTATAATGGTAAGCGTGAGCTAATCTTTCCGGGATCCCGCGGGACCGCGGAGGGACAGCACGGGATTTTCAAAAAAGGCGGTGTTGTCCGTTGAGCTTCAGCGCAAAAATCATTCTGTCCGTCCTGCGGGCCGTCAAGAAGGCCGGGATCCGCAAGGGACCGGGGACGGATTACGAATACGCGCTCCAAAGGGCCGGGGCCTACAACAGGGCGCATCCGTACCGGGAGCCCCGCGGATGGGGAGTCTCATACCTGACCCTCCGGGTCGGGAAATACCCCTGCCTCCTCATGAAGCGGAACAGGGACAGGCTGTCCGGGAGGGCGGTCCTCTTTCTCCACGGCGGAGGGGACCGGGACGTCTGGCGGCCGGAGGTGTCCTTTGCCAAAAGGTACGGCAGACGGGCGGACGCGGACGTGTTCTACCCGCTCTATCCTCCCTTCACCGAGGCCTCCCCCGGGGAGACGGCGGAGCCGGGCTGTCGTGAAGCGGTACGGAGCGGAAAAAACGGCGGTGGTCGGCGGCTCCTACGGCGGATTCCTCGCCCTGCAGCTTCTGAGCGGGATCAACCGGCACAACGCCGCGGGAGGGGATCCCGTTCCGATGCCGGGACTGATGATCCTCAACTCCCCCTTTGCCTACCCGAAAACGGAGGAGGAATGGACTCTGGCACAGAGGCTGGAGGCGGAGGATCCGGTCCTGCCTGCGGGCGCGTTCCGGTATATGCTGGGGCTGACCATGCACGCCGCTCCGGACACGCCGGACTCCCTGCTCTATCCCGCCGACATGGACTTTCACGGAGCGCCGGAAACCTGGGTGTTCTACGCGGACGAAGCCTGTTCCGCCGTGGCGGACGCGGTCCGGAGCAGCTACGAGCGGGACGGGGCGGGGGATCGGCTGCATATGCACGTGGAGCCGGGGATGATGCACTGCTACGCCTCGGCGCCCGTATTCCGGGAGAGCAGACGGGATTTCGGCAGGCAGATCGAACTGTTGAAGGAGATCGGAACGGAAAAAACATGACGGGATCTCTGGATTATTCTCAATCGATATGGTATCATGGATTGAAAAAAACGAATCACAAGTCATGGGGGTGAGCCTGTGTTTGACAAGCGGCTGATGGAGATGTGTCCCGAGAGCAAAAAGTATATCGTCGGGAACATCCTCCTGCAGTTTCTGGAGCTGTGCCTGAACGCCGTGATGATCGTCACGATCGCGTTTTCGGTGCAGAATCTGTACGACGGAACGTGGAAATGGGGAGATCTGCTCCTTCCCGCGCTGATCGTCCTGGCGACGGTGGTCCTCCGCTTCTTCACGACGAAGTACGTCGTGCGGATGAGCTATCTCGCCTCGCGCACGGTCAAGCGCGTCATGCGGGAGAAGATCTACGCGAAGCTTCTGCGCCTGGGGACCGGCTACCGGGAGCATGTTTCCACGGCGGAGCTGGTACAGGAGAGCGTCGAGGGCGTGGATCAGCTGGAGAGCTATTTCGGCCAGTATGTGCCGCAGTTCTTCTATGCCTTTATGGCGCCGCTCGCCCTGTTCTTCCTCTTCGGCTTCGGCGGGAGCTGGAAGGTGGCGGCGGTGCTGCTCGTCTGCGTGCCCCTTATTCCGGGCGCGATCATGACGGTGCAGAAAATCGCCAAAAGGATCCTCTCCAAATACTGGGGGCAGTACACGAAGCTCGGGAGCACGTTCCTCGAAAACCTGGAGGGCATGACGACCCTCAAGATCTATCAGGCGGACGAGGCCAAGAACATTGAGATGAACCGGGAATCCGAGCATTTCCGCCGGGTGACGATGGCGGTGCTGACCATGCAGCTCAACTCCGTCACCATCATGGATTTCGTCGCCTACGGCGGGGCGGCTCTGGGGATCCTGCTGGCGACCCGCGCGTTTGTGAACGGGGAGATCGGCCTTGCGAACGTCGTCTTCATGATCCTGCTGTCGGCGGACTTCTTTCTCCCCATGCGGCGGCTCGGGAGCTATTTCCACGTGGCGATGAACGGCATGGCGGCAAGCGACAGGATCTTCGCCTTTCTGAACGGGGAGGAACCCGCCGAAAAGCATGAATCCGCCGCCGACGGGGAGATCGGGCTCGAAAATGTCCGCTTCTCCTACGACGGGGAGCGGGAGATCCTGCACGGCGTCGATCTGACGGTGCCGGAGGGTTCCTTTGTGGGGATCGTCGGCGAGAGCGGAAGCGGAAAATCCACCGTCGCCTCCCTGATCATGGGCCGGAGGACGGCGGGAAGCGGGGAGGTCCGCGTCGGCGGGAAGCCCGTCGGAACCGTCGGCGAGGACAGCCTGATGAAACATATCACCTACATCGGCTTCGGCTCGGCGTTCTTCAGGGGGACGGTGCGGGACAATCTGCTCCTCTCCTGCCCGGACGCGGACGACGGGCGGCTGTGGCAGGTCCTCGACGACTGCGCCCTCGGGGAGTTTCTCCGGAGCGAGCAGGGACTGGACACGCCGCTGCTCGAAGGGGC
>CACYWX010000540.1 GCA_902778205.1 uncultured Ruminococcus sp.
CCGATCACCACGCACTCCTTCCCGGAGACTTCGATGCCCTCATATTCCAGCATCTTCATGACGCCCGCCGGCGTACAGGGCAGGAAGCGGTAGTCGCCGATCATGATATGGCCCACGTTCTCCGGATGGAAGGCGTCCACGTCCTTCTCCGGCGGAATGGCGGCGATGACGGCGTCGGGATCGATCCCCTCCGGCAGGGGAAGCTGGACCAGGATGCCGTGGATCCGCGGATCGGCCTTCAGCTCCTCGAGCCGGGCCAGAAGCTCCTCCTGGGAGGTCTGTGCCGGAAGCTCGACCACAACGGAATAGAATCCGGCCTCCTCGCAGGCTTTTTTCTTGTTGCGGACGTAGACCTTCGACGCGGGATCCTCTCCCACGATCACCACGGCCAGTCCGGGGACCACGCCGGTTTTCTCCGTCAGACGCCGCGCGCGCTCCGCGATTTCCACCCGGGCCGCCGCCGAAATCTTCTTTCCATCTATAATATGAGCCATTATCAGTCTCCTTCTTTCCCGTTCTCCGGTTCCGCTCCGTCCTCTTCGGGGGAGAGTTCCGTCTTTTCCTCCGTGGGAACCTCTTCCCGGGCGGGTGCCTCTTCCTTTGCGGGAGATTCTCCGGCGGACTCCTCCGACGGTTCGGACTGTTTCTCATCCGTGCCGTCCGCTCCTTCGTAGACCGGCTTGTATTCCCCGCCGTTCCCGGATCTCGCCTTCTTCGCCAGAGCGGTCATCAGTATGATCCCAAGGATCAGGGAGATGAAGCCCACGCCCTGGGACACCCGCAGATTCCCCAGCATGAGGCTGTCCGTCCGGAGGCTCTCGATGAGCATGCGCCCGAAGCCGTACCACATGAGGTAGAAGCAGAAGATCTCCCCGTCGAATTTCTTCCGGGGATAGAGTCCCAGATGCACGATCAGAAGCCCGCACAGGTTCCAGAGGGATTCGTAGAGGAAGGTGGGATGGACGTAGATCTCTTTTGTCAGCGCGAGATTCCCGTTGTCCATCAGTGCGGGACCGTAGGTCAGGATGCCCATGCGCCACGGCAGGGTGGTCTCCGCGCCGTAGGCCTCGATGTTGACGAAGTTGCCCCAGCGGCCGATGACCTGTCCGATCAGCACCACTGCGGCCAGAATGTCGAAAAGCTTCAGAAAGGGGATCTTCTTTTTCCGTCCGAAGAGGAAGCCCGTCAGAAGTCCCGCCAGGACGCCGCCGTAAATGGCCAGTCCGCCCTCCCAGACCGCCACGCAGTTGTAGAGGGTCCGGCCGAGGTTGTGCAGGAAGGAGCCGTCCGTCACCAGATAGCCGAACTCCTTCCAGGTGAAGATCACGTAATAGGCTCTTGCCCCGGCGACGCCCGCCAGAATGACGATGAAGGCGAAGTCCGTGATGTCGTCCGAGGAGATGCCCTCCTTTTTCGCCAGACGGATGGCCGTGAGCACCGCCAGGATCATGCCGAAGGTGATCAGGATGCCGTACCAGGCCACGTCCCTTCCCAGCACGGAGAAGGCGATGCGGTCAATATGAAAGGGCTCGATCCCCAGTCCGGGGAAGGACAGATACTTGATCATCCGAAAAGTCCCCCTGATGTCCGTTTTCGCCTATTGTATCACAGAATGCCGGGAGAATCCAGTACAGAAAATGAATTTTTGAAGAAGGCGCTGCCCTCCCATCCATACACCGCTTATTTTCATTTGCGCAACCGATCTTTGCTTGACCGCAGAGTCCCGGAGGTGTATAATGGAACCGAAAAAACCGGACCGCGCCGTCCGGGTTCCGGAAGGAGGGGAGCGGATGTTTGATCCCGTGAAATTCGGCGGCATGATCGCCAGGCTCCGCAAGCGCGCCGACATGACCCAGTCCGAGCTGGGAGACCGTCTGGGCGTCACCCGGCAGGCCGTCTCGAAGTATGAGGTGGGCACCAGCTTCCCCGATCTCTCCATGCTGGCCTCCATCGCGGAGGTGTTCGGCGTCCCCGTCGACGAGCTGATCGCAGCGGGAGATCCCTCGGACGGGGAGAGACGGATTCTG
>CACYWX010000541.1 GCA_902778205.1 uncultured Ruminococcus sp.
ATTGTCTGCCGGAGGGCTGCGGTCCTTCCGTGCCGGTGGAGGTCCTTGGCTTCAATGATGTCCCGGCAGCAGGAGACCTGCTTGCCGTGCTGGATGAGAAGCAGGCACGTTCCATTGCGGAGGCACGTGTGGAGCGTCAGCGCACGAAACTCATGAAGTCCAAGAAGGTTTCTCTGGATGATCCCGCCGGTCCTCTCCAGCAGGACGGGATCGGTCACCACCACGGAGAAGCTGCGGTTGTCCCGGCTCCGGGGATTGATGTCGGTGATGCGGACCGCGTATTCCCCCGGCTCGCATCCCCGGAGCGTACAGCGGATCACGGCCTCCCCGGGATGCACGTCCGCGCGTTCCCCCACCGGCACGGAAGGACCGCAGCCCTCCGGCAGACAATCGAAAAAGCCGAACACGCCGCAGTCGGTATTGGCATCCACCGATCCAAGGATCGTTCCGGTGAACACGCCCTTCAATTCTCCGGGTTCTCCCGGCGCGCCCCGCGTCACCCCGGTAATGGCAACGCTCTCCGCTGCCCCCTCCGGAATGGAGGCCAGTTCCCCGGATCCGTCCAGGCAGATGCCGTGGCCCAGTCCGCCGAAGCGCATGCTCTCCTCCTCCACCCAGGTGACGGTTCCGATGCCGGCCGCCGTATCCCGGATGAACAGCCCCGCTTTTCTGCCCTCGGGAGATTCGGCCGGACACAGGATCGCGACTCTCTCCCGCTCCTCGCGCCGGTAGGTGATCTCCACCGGACCGTCGCTCTCCCCGATACGCCGGGACATCTCGTCCGCCGTGGACACCGCTTCCCCGTTCACGGCCGTGATGACGTCCCCCTGTCTCAGGCCCGCCGCCCGTGCGGGATTCAGCTCTCCCTCCCGGGTCTCCGAGAATCCCACCACGACGATCCCGTCCGCCATGAACCGCACGCCGAAGGGCACCCCGCCCAGCAGTACGGATTCCGGTTCCGCCGCGGAGGCCGGTGCGGAAAGGACGCACACAACCGCCAAAAGGACCGCCGCAATTCCCCGTTTCCATCTTTTTTTCATCATCGCCATTCTCTCCTGTCCGCCCGTTTCAAAACGCGCCGTTCTCTAATCTGTCCGGCCGGACGGAGCATTATGTGAACGCAGGATGTTCAAAATCCGGGAAGCGATGGATGACCATGGCGCGGGAACGCAAAAAAGCCGCGTCGATCTGATAACGCGGCTTTTGGGGAAACAGACTTATTCGGCAGCGTACACGCTGACCTGTCTTCTGCCGTTCGCGATGTTCTCGAACTTCACCGTGCCGTCGATCAGGGCGAACAGGGTGTCATCGGAACCGCGGCCGACATTCTTGCCGGGATGGATATGGGTCCCTCTCTGGCGGATGATGATATTGCCGGCCAGGATAGCGGAACCGTCGGCCTTCTTGACGCCGAGTCTCTGCGCGCGGCTGTCGCGGCCGTTCTTGGTAGATCCAACACCCTTTTTATGGGCGAAGAACTGCAGGCTGATTCTGATCATGGTTATTCCTCCCTCTGATATGCGTCACTCCTCCGCGACGTCAACTTCCAGAAAATCATAATACTCGTCCGTCAGATCGTTCAGCTGGTAAAAATACCCGCGGATCAGACCCGACGCCGCGAAACGCTTCTTTTCGTCCTCTCCGGAATCCGGCAGGGCCGCGGGGCATTTCACGGTGATAAAGGTGGTCTCCTCGTCGATTTTGTAATCGACGGGGCATTCAAAGGACAGCTCCAGGGTGTTGAGGATCATCATGGTCATGGCGGAAATGGCGGAGCAGAGGATGTCGTCCCCCTCGTCGCCGAAGCCCGTATGGCCCGATTCACGGAACCCCCAGAACACGCCGTTCCTCTGAAGGAATGTGATTTTCGTCACGCTGCGTCTCCCGGGCGGATGCGCCTCTCTGTTCTCAATTAAAACGCGATCTTCTCGATCTGGACCTTGGTATAGGGCTGTCTGTGGCCGATCTTTTTCTTCTCGTTTTTCTTGGACTTGTAGGTCATAACGTAG
>CACYWX010000542.1 GCA_902778205.1 uncultured Ruminococcus sp.
CATCCATCCCGACGTGCTGAAGACCTGCCAGCTTTCCATGGGCATGACGGTGCTGGAGCCCGGCTCGGTGTGGAACACCATGCCCGCCCACACCCACGAGCGCCGCATGGAGGTGTACTTCTACTTCGAGGTACCGGAGGACAACGTGGTGTTCCACTACATGGGCGAGCCCCGGGAGACCCGCCACGTCGTCATGCAGAACGAGCAGGCCATCATCTCCCCCTCCTGGTCCATCCACGCGGGCGGCGGCACCAGCAACTACACCTTCATCTGGGCCATGGGCGGCGAAAACCAGGCCTTTGACGACATGGACACCATCCGGAACACCGATCTTCGATGAGGAGGCTGTGATATGGGTTTTGACATGAACGCATTCCGACTGGACGGCAAGGTGGCATGGGTCACGGGGGCGGCCTACGGCATCGGCTTCGGCATCGCTGAGGCGCTGGCGAAGGCCGGCGCGCGCATCGCCTTCAACTGCCGCGACCAGAAGCACCTGGAGACCGCGCTTTCGGACTACGCCGCCAGGGGCATCGACGCCCAGGGCTACCTCTGCGCGGTGGGCAGTGAAAAGACCCTCCGGGACCACGCCGAGGTGTTCGACAATCTGGTGAATATCTGATTTCGGTATAAAAAAAACGGGCTGCCGCATTATTTCTCCGTCTTTGGGAGTTGATGCGGCAGCCCGTTTACGCCGCACACTGTCAGCCTTTCCCTCCCAGGGGGGAAGCCTAACACAGTGCAGCAAAACCGGTGCAAAGCGGCTGTCGCAGCGAATCAATCATCAAAACCTCTATGGGAACCGCTTCATAATGAAGTACCGCCGCCCGTCGTCAGCCTTCCCCCTTGGGCGGGGAAGGTGGCCCGAAGGGTCGGATGAGGGAGAATGCAGGATATGCAGACGCTTCATTGGGACGCAATACAGCGATCGATACCCGCCCGTTCCCCCTCATCAGTCACCAAAGGTGACAGCTTCCCCTCCCAGGGGGGAAGCCTCATGGTGTGCGGCGGGGGACTCATGGGAAGCCGACTCCGAAGAGTGATCGGTCATCATGACAAGTACTCCACGGAAACCGCTTCATAACGGGACCGTTTGAATCAAAAAGAGGGCTGTCGCATTTCTCCTCTTTCGGGAGTTCATGTGACAGCCCTTTGTCATAACCGGCCTTATCTGTTCTCCGCCAGCCAGAGGGAGGCCCGGGACTGGATCTTTTTCGCGCAGTCCTCCGGCGTGCTGACCCCGGCTGTGAGGGCGGAGAGCTCCTCGTTCACGATCTCTCCCAGCTCCTCGTTCATGTCTCCGCCCAGCAGGACCGCGGGCCTGTCCAGAACGGCGCGGATCCGGTCGGCGTCCTCCTTGGTGAAGTGCGTCAGGATGCCGGGACGCTCCAGATCCACCTCGGTCCGCGGGTTGTCCGGATCCATGGTGCCCCAGGACGCCGAGCCGTCGAAGTAGAACTCGAATTCGTAGGTATAGTATTCCTCGGCGGTCTCGTCGAAGCGGCTCCTTGTGGCGGGGATCCCGTCTTGCCAGCGCTCCATGGAGCCGTCGCAGAAGGCCTTCACCGCCTCCCATGCCGCTTCCGGATGCTCACACCATTCCGTGACCGCATAGGCCAGATCCGTCCGGAGCCAGGTTCCGCTCTCTCCCTCCTTCGCCGGGAAGCCGATGAGCTGATAGTCCTTCGTGCCGAACTCCATCTCCAGCCGGAGGAAATCCCCGAAGTCGTGGAAGAATTCCTGCTTCAGCGCCACCTTCCCCTGATGATAGAGGCCGTACTGCTCCTCCCACGGCGTCTGCGCCAGAAGGGAAGTGGTCTGCAGCTCCTGCCAGTCCTTCGGAAGGGAGGTGAGAAACCGGAGCCACCGGACAAAGTCCTCCCCGTCGAAGGAGCAGGTCCCTGCCGCCTCGTCCACGAACATCCCGTAGGAGCCGCCCAGATAGGCCGCCGCGGAATCCCGACACATGCCCTCGCCCAGCTCCACCACGTTCACCTGGCAGC
>CACYWX010000543.1:0-1801 GCA_902778205.1 uncultured Ruminococcus sp.
ACGCGGTGTACGCGGTCAGTACGACGCCGTTGACAGCCATGCCGTCATTAATCTGCTTGTAGTACCACGGCTGACTCATGTCGATAACGGGAAGGGAGGAGGCGACGGGGATGACCCGCTCTATGATCCCGCTGTATGCGTTCGGAAATACAACCGTATAGAGGTCATAGTCATCCGTCTGTGCCATTGCTGCGCTTCTGAGAAGTCCGAACACTTCGGAATACTGCGCGTAAGGATACCTGGTCTCGGCGATTCTGATGTCATACTGCTCCTCGACAAGACGGTTTCGCTGGAAAATCGCGTCGTTGATCAGATTGCCGTTCTCCTCCTGCTGGTCTGCGGGATACTCGTCGTAAGCGACGATTTTGAATTCATATCCGCCGTATGTTACATCGGGAAGGTAATCGGCGGAATAATGAAGCTCCGTTTCCGGTACGTCGGTTTCGGGAGCTTCTCCGGCGGAAGGAGCGTTCTGTGCGTCCGCGGGGTTCGGATCGGCAGGTCCCCCGTTCTCCCCTCCTCCGCAGGCAGATACGGAAAACAGCAGGAAAAACGCAAGGATCAGAGATACGGCGCTTCGGGTGCTTTTCATGATCGTTCTCCTTTCGTATGGTTTGTTATGTTCGGACGGAACCTTCCGTCAGCTTCTCAGCATTTCATCGAGTCGGACGGCCGCGGAATGAGCGCGGGAAAGAAAGCCTCCGATGTCTTTGTCGCAGGTATAAGCCAGTTCCAGCGTGATATACCCGTCAAACCCCGTTTCCTTCAACGCGCCCATCTGCTCCTGCCAGTTCATCGAGCCATCGAAGGGGATAAAATGATTGTCGTCGACGCCTTTGTTGTCGTGGACGTGCAGACCCTTTATCCGGCTCCCAAGCCGCTTCAGCGGACCGACGTCCCCCTGATTCGTCAGATAGGCGTGTCCGAAGTCCCACACGCCGCAGGCTCCTTCTCCGAGGCAGTCGATGATCTCCACGTGCGCACCGGGATCGTTCGAGCAGAAGGTCATGTTCCAGTTCGGCCAGCGAGGCAGATTCTCCACCCCGACAAGCACACCGAGCTCCGCCGCCCTTTCACAGAATGGTTTCCAGTATGAGACATTCAGCTCCACCGACCGGGACAGCTCCTCGATGCCGTCCGAAAAGCATCCTCCGGGCCTGTCGGTCATCAGGCCGGAGAGATTGAAGCCTTTGACGCTCCCTTCATACGGACTGCCGGACACATAACAGCCGCGCGGATGTATTGCCATGATCTCCGCTCCGAGCATGGCGGTCGCTTCGATGCACCGGGAGACGGAGAGGTCTATCGCGGGGATAGTGACATCCGCCGAAATGCGCAGGTCGTAATAGGGGGCATGCGTCATCACACAGGTCAATCCGAGGGACGCAGTCTCGTCACGGAGCGCGGCGATACGCTCCCGCCACCCTTCCCGGACGAACCCCTCGTAAGATCCGAACCCGATCGAGACATATTCAAACCCCGCCTCAGCCGCCGCTTTCAGCATAGCGGAGCAGTCCTTGTCAAACTGGATCTGAACAGCTGTCTTTCGTCCCATCTTCTGCCTCCTTCATTCTTGAAAAACATATCCGGCCTCCGCGCCTTCACGTATCCGTTCAACTGCGAAACGCAGCATTATCCGTTTAGTTCCATCATATTATATCATCTGCCGAAAAGGAAGGAAAGACACAAAACAACGACAAGCGCACGGATTCTACACCAAAAATCCTCGTTCTCTTGACAGGCCGGGAAGAACGAGATACAATAAAAGAGCAAGCGACTCCCCGGAACAACGGAGGCGAAA
>CACYWX010000543.1:1858-3861 GCA_902778205.1 uncultured Ruminococcus sp.
AAGATGGTCGGACTCATTCTCGACGGGCTGCGGATTCCTCTTCCTCATTTTGCCCATGAGGTCGCCGTTGACGGCTACTCATGGAAAACCGGGTCCTCCCCCGAAGAAGGCCTGACACAGATCGAGATCGCCCTCACCCATCAGGGGGATATGTCGATCCTTTGCGAGGGAACGGAATACCGCAACGAAGGGGAGCCTTTCCTGCTCTGCTCCTCCTCCTGCGCGGAAATCCGGGCGGAAGCCGTCTCATGGGAAACTGTCCGGGAATGCACGGTCAGCGTTCTCTGGGACTCCGCGCACGTCCGGTTCGGAGAACTGACGGAGGAGCTCCTGGCGGATCCGGACGTCCTGCTGCTCCCGCTCTTTCTGTGTCCCTGTCCAGAGCTGCGCCGTGTGGAGAATCTGATCCTCACCTATATCAGCGGAAGCGTGTCGAACCAGGCCTCGGACAAGGCGGTCTGCATCGCGGCATGGTTCGAGCTGGTCTCGGTTCTCGATAAGTTCGCCCGCAGGCCCATAGAACCCTCCCGTCCCCGAACGGCGGGATATTTCACGAAAAAGCTCGACTACTGGATCGAAAGCCGCTATCGGGAGAAACTGTCCCTGTCCGATCTGGCCGCGGAGATGCACGTGACGCCGAATTATCTTTCATCGGTGTATCGGAGCATGAGAGGCGTGCGGTTCAGCGAGGCGCTGCTGACCTTCAGAATGCGGAAGGCCCGCGAGCTTCTCAGAGACCGCTCGATGTCCCTGTCCGACGTCGCGGAAGCGGTCGGATTCGGCAGCGAGACGTATTTCCGCAGACAGTTCCGGCGGTTCTACGGTGTCACGCCCTCTGAATTCCGGCGGATCGAGGGAGAGCTTACCCTGTTTGTTCAGAAACCGATCCGTCGGAAGGAGAATGATCCTGAGGAAGAAGGCGTGGATTGCTGACGCCGCATTCTGAAAAGCATGAGACAGCCGGTCTGACAGGATAAGATGAGGCTTTCGTCCCGGATCCGCCCATATCGCGTTCGGAAAAGAGCGAATCTCAGCCCCCCGCACAACACATACGGTACGCAAACAGGGAGCCGCTTCTCCGTCGGAAACGGCTCCCGAGCTCTTTCCCACTTGTCCGGCGGAGACCTGCGTCACCGTCGTGTCCGTCGACACCATGACAGGACAGATACGGCCGGTCCGGGTCGGCGCGGGCTTTACAACGGACAGGCGGGGTAGATTCTTCGTCGGAAAGTACTGAGCCGCAGACCGCCCGCATCAGCGCACACGACAAAAGGAGTCCGCTTCGACTGCCGCCAGATGGCAGGAAGCGGACTCCTTTCTGTTGTCTTCCCTTCGGACAGGGAGAGCTCCATGACCTCAGCCCGGATTACGGCTGTCCTATTTTCATGAGCTTTTCAATATCGGACTGCATCTTCTTCTGCGCCGCGGCATAGGCGGACGCGAATTCGGCTCTTCCGTAAACGGCGTTTACCACGACCGAGGCGGATCCCCCGATGTTGAACAGGCCGTTGGCGTCGATGTAGGTGTTGTCGAAGATCATGTCGAGGATCTTTCCGTTTTCCTCAAACCGGGAGACCTTGGATTTGATGGTGGTCTCATAGAGGGCGGGACGGACCTCGAGATACGACAGCCGGCACAGGGTCTCCGTGATCAGGCCGGTGTTCTCCGGATCGGAGCAGGTCCCGGGCACGGCCACACCGCCCAGACAGTAGGTGTTGATGAAACTGTAATATCTGTCCTGTTCCTCATCCCACTTCGGCGTGGGGATGACGGAGAAATCGCTCTCCATATCCCGGAAATTGGCGATGATGCCGGAGTAGGAGTTGCCGAAGAACAGCGCCCGGTCCTCCATGAACATATCCGTCGTGTCGGTGTTGCCGGGCATGAACTGGGGGGAATAGCCGAGGACGGCCTTCACCTTCTCCATCACCCGGACGGAGAGATCGTCCCCGATGGATATGACAATGTTCCCGTCCCCGTCCAGAGAGGACAGCTTCTGCCCC
>CACYWX010000544.1:0-798 GCA_902778205.1 uncultured Ruminococcus sp.
TCGGCTGCGGCGTGGAGCTGCAGACCCGGCGCAAGACGGACATGGCCGCCTTCGATCTGGCGAACCTGCGCTGGTCCAAGATCATCATCTGTACCGACGCGGACGAGGACGGCTTCCAGATCCGCACCCTGCTTCTGACCCTGTTCTACCGGCTCCTGCCCACCCTGCTGAAGGAGGGACGGGTGTACATCGCCGAATCGCCCCTGTACGAGATCAAGGTCTCCGGGCGCGAATCGGAGTACGCCTACAACGAGCCGGAGAAGGCAAGGATCACCGCCCGCCTGGACGCCGAAAAGAAGAAGTACACCCTCCAGCGGTCCAAGGGTCTGGGCGAGAACAGCGCGGACATGATGGCCAAGACCACCATGAACCCCGCCACGCGCCGCCTGATCCGGGTGACGCCCTCCGAGGCCGGGGCCACCGCCCGCATGTTTGATCTCATGCTGGGGGACGATCTGCCCGGCCGGAAGCGGTATATCGCCGACCACGGCGCGGAATACCTCCAGGTGGCGGATATTTAAGGATTTACCAGTGTTATGTTATAGCAATGCTCGGAATTAGCCGCACTTTGTCCTACAGTAGTTTTTGATTGAACTTTTTGCAAAAGGTTCGTGGAGTGTCGGGGCGAAGCCCTGACCCGCACTCCGAAGAGTGCGGAATACCCAGGACGTCAAAGGAGTTCCTCTTTTGGTCGGGCTATCGCAAAACAATTTCAAAGTTTTGATCGACCTTTTACAAAAGGTCGCGGGTTCTTAGGGCGGAGCCCTGAGCCGACCTCCGCAGAGGTCGGAACACCCA
>CACYWX010000544.1:857-2834 GCA_902778205.1 uncultured Ruminococcus sp.
TTTCTCCTCGATAAAGGAGAAAAAGAAGGACAAAACCGTTTGAATCACAAAAAGGCTGTCGCATTTCTCCATTTTCAGGAGTTAATGCAACAGCCCCATAAGGAACGATTTGAATGTGCGAGTAATAAAGTGAATGGCTATAATTCATATACAGCAGCACTCATTACAACAATTCATCCGAATAAAGGAGAATCATCCATGTCTCTGAGCTCTTCCCTCATCCTGCATCCGGCGTTCACAGTCGGCGAAGTGGATCCGCGGATCTTCGGTTCCTTCATCGAGCATCTGGGCCGCGCGGTCTACCACGGCATCTACGAGCCCGGCCATCCGACTGCCGACGAAGAAGGCTTCCGCGGGGACGTCATCGACCTCGTGAAGAAGCTGGGCGTGCCGATCGTGCGCTATCCGGGCGGCAACTTCGTCTCCGGCTACCGCTGGGAGGACGGCACCGGCCCGAAGGACAAGAGACCCCGCAGACCCGAGCTGGCCTGGGGCGTCACCGAAACCAACGAGGTCGGCATCGACGAGTTCCAGTCCTGGTGCAAGAAGGCCGACACCTCCGTCATGATGGCGGTCAACCTGGGCACGAGAGGTCCCGAAGAAGCCCGCAATCTGGTGGAATACTGCAACTTCAAGGGCGGCACCTATTACTCCGACCTGCGGCGGCAGAACGGCTTTGAGGAGCCCTTCGGCATCAAGGTCTGGTGCCTGGGCAACGAGATGGACGGCCCCTGGCAGATGGGCGCCAAGACCGCCACGGAATACGGACGCATCGCCTGCGAAGCCGCCAAGCTCATGAAGTGGACCGATCCCTCCATCGAGCTGGTGGTATGCGGTTCCTCCGGCTCCGGCATGTGTGGCGACTGGGAGGCCGAGGTGCTGAAGCACACCTACGACCACGTGGACTACATCTCCCTGCACTCCTACTACGGCAATCCCGCCAACGACACCCCGTCCTTCCTGGCCTCCTCCATGGACATGGACCGCTTCATCAAGACCGTCTGCTCCATCGCGGACTACGTGAAGCACGTGAAGCGGAGCCAGAAGACCATGTACCTGTCCTTCGACGAATGGAACGTCTGGTTCCACAGCCACGGCGCGCCGTTTGAGAAGTGGTCCGTGGCGCCGCATCAGCTGGAGGACGTGTACAACTTCGAGGACGCGCTGGTGGTGGGCTGCCTGCTCATGACCCTGCTGAAGCACTGCGACCGGGTGAAGATGGCCTGCCTTGCGCAGCTGGTCAACGTCATCGCTCCCATTATGACGGAGAACACCGAGGAGGGAGGACGCGCCTGGGCCCAGACCATCTTCTATCCCTTCATGCACTGCTCCGCCTGGGGACGCGGCACGGTTCTGGAAGGACGCGCCGACAGCCCGGTCTACGACGCGAAGAACGCGAAGAACGTCCCCTATCTGGAATCCTGCGCGGTGTACCACGAGGATACGAAGGAGATCGACATCTTCGCCGTGAACCGCTCCCTGGAGGAGGATATGGACTTCACCTGCGATCTGTCCGCCTTCGCTCCGGACTCCGTGATCGAGCACATCACCATGTCGCACGACGATCTCAAGGCCACCAACACCGCCGAGAATCCCATGAACGTGGTCCCCGAGGCGAACGGCTCCGCGGCTCTGGAGAACGGCGCGGTCAAGGCCACCCTGGGACGGCACAGCTGGAACGTCATCCGCGTGAAGCTCGGGTGAGGATCGATCCCGAAGAACGTCTCCCGGTCTGGATTAAAAAAAGCGGGCTGTCGCAAAACATTCCAAAAGTTTTGGTCCACCTTTTTCAAAAGGTGGTAGGGTGTCGGGGCAACGCCCTGACCCGGACTCCGCAGAGTCCGGAACACCCAAGACTTCCAGGGAGTTCCTCTTTTGGGTTCTTTTTGCGCATTTATGCGCGGCTCCTCGATAAAGGAGAAAAAGAATAACGAACACCTTTGAAGCACAACAGGGCTGTCGCATTTCTCCATTTTC
>CACYWX010000545.1 GCA_902778205.1 uncultured Ruminococcus sp.
CAGGAGCGCGAAGGACTTCTTCTTCCCCCAGACGGAAAACCTCTACGACATCAAAATGAAGGGCAAACAGCTCACCGTGGAGGACACCCGGGAGGAGTGGATCCTGCTGTTTCAGATGGGCACCGTCTGGGCCGGGGATTTTGAACTCATGTGGGGAGACTGCGGGCACATCTACTTCTGGATCCGCCGGGGGGATCTGGGGAAGCGCGACTTCTCCCGGATCTGGCTGATCCTGCAGTGCGGGTAAATGATTCACTCGACTCTATAAACAGAAAGGACAAGCACAATGGATTACACGGAATTCATGAAGGCGGCGGCGCACGTGAAGCCCTCCGCCCGGCAGATGGCCTGGTACGACACGGAGTTTTACGCCTTCGTGCACTTCACGGTCAACACCTACACGGATCTGGAATGGGGCCTGGGAAACGAGGACGAGAAGATCTTCAACCCATACGACCTGAACTGTGACGAATGGGTGGAGGCGGTGAAATCGGCCGGGATGAAGGGACTGGTCCTGACGGCCAAGCATCACGACGGCTTCTGCCTGTGGCCGTCCAAATACACGGAGCATTCCGTGAAGAACTCCCCCTGGAAGAACGGGCAGGGCGACGTTGTGCGGGAGTGCGCCGAGGCCTGCCGCCGGGGAGGGATCAAGTTCGGCGTGTACCTCTCCCCCTGGGACCGCAACTCTGACGGAGCTGTGCACCGAATACGGTCCGCTGTTCATGGTGTGGTTCGACGGCGCGTGCGGCGAGGGACCCAACGGGAAGAAGCAGGTCTACGACTTCGACCGCTACATCTCCGTCATCCGGAAGTATCAGCCGGACGCCGTGATCTTCAACGACTTCGGGCCCGACGTGCGCTGGTGCGGCAACGAGGCCGGGACCGCCAGACGCGCCGAATGGGCCGTGGTGCCGACGGAGCTGTGCTATCGGTGCGAGAAGCAGACGGAAGGCGCGCTGAGGAAAGGGGACCTCTCCTACCTCTACAACACCGAGGAGCAGATCGGCGACACCTCCGTCATCCAGTATTCGAAGGCCCTGGGCTTCGCCGGCGCGGAGATCGACATGTCCATCCGTCCGGGCTGGTTCTACCATGAGAAGGAGGAGCCCCATTCCCTGGACCGGCTGTTCCGCACCTATGTCAACTCCTGCGGCGCCAACACCTCCTTCAACCTCAACGTGCCGCCCATGCCTTCCGGCCGCTTCGATCCCCGGGACATCGCGCGGCTGAAGGAGCTGGGAGACGCGCTCCGGGACGCCTTCGGGGAGGAGTAGCGGATCCCCGTGACGCTGAAGCCCGTGGACACCGGCAGCGATACCCAGACGAAGATCGAGATCCGGCTCCCGGAGAAGAAAAAGATCCGGTTCGTGGACCTGAAGGAGAACATCGCCGAGGGCCAGCGGATCGAGTCCTTCCGCCTGCTGAACGGCTCGGACTGCATCTACCGGGGCTATACGGTGGGCCACCGCAAGCTCTGCTGGGTCAACGCGGAGACGGACTGCCTGACGCTGTTCGTGACCGCCGCCCGGGATACGGTGGACATGCGGGAGATCGCGGTGTACGGTGAGTGACGCTTTTGTTCCGTCCGATCCGGTGATTCCGAACGCTCCGTGCGGTTCTGTTCCATGAACGGGACCGCATTTTTGGCGAAAACAATCCTTTTCATGAAACAAAAAGTCCCTGAGAAACGTCTAAAGAATAAAAAGGACCCGATCCATACCGGGAGGTTTTTCATGAAGCGGCTGATTGTTTTTCTTCTGACCTTCTGCACGATCCTGGCGGCGGCGGTACCCGCTCCGGCAATCGATCCGAACGCCGTGTCCCCAGGCGTCTGCTTCGGCTCCTCGCCCTGGGCGGAGGCTGAAATCGCGGAGGCGGCGGAATTGGGGCTGATCCCCGCGGATCTGGCGTGCGAATGGCAGTCCGGCATCACCCGGGCCGAATTCGCCAAGGCGGCGGTCTTTTTCCTGGGACTCCAGTTCCGCCTGGACGCGGGACGGCTTCTGCAAGAATTCGAGACCTGCGGCGGGACCGTGGATCCGGAGCCCTTTTCCGACACGCAGGACTTCTATGTGACGACGGCGTACCATTTTGGCGTCATCGCGGGGCGGGGAAACGGCGTCTTCGATCCGGACTCCCTCATCACCCGGGAGGAGGCGGCGAAGATCCTCTGCGGAGCGCATCTCGCCTGCGCGGCGCACAAAGCCGACGAACCGGACGGGGACAGGGAGAAGCAGGTGCCGGATCAGACGGGAACCGCCCGGCGGTTCTCCGATCACGGGGAGATCTCCGAATGGGCGGAGGAATCCGTGACGGCGGTGTCGCAGTGGGGCGTCATGAACGGCGTTTCCGAGAAGGTGTTCAGTCCGAAGGGGACCTATACCCGGGAGCAGTGCTTCGTGACCTTCCTGCGGCTGTGGAAAAACGCGCCGTATTCCCGGTTCCGGGGCAATGTGAAGCCGCTCCGGACCTACGATCAGGTCAT
>CACYWX010000546.1 GCA_902778205.1 uncultured Ruminococcus sp.
TCGGAGGGACGACTGGATCCTGATTGATTATGAAGGAACGCCCGGCTGGGTCAATCGGAATTACCTGGCGCTGACATACAGCCGCGAAACCGCGATCATGCCGATCACGTACAAGGTCACCGGCGCCGGTGCCGTCAATGTGCGCTCGGACATCAGCACAAGCTCGACGCGAATCGGCGGCCTGACCTATGGAAAGGAAGTCCTGGTAACAGGCATCCGGACAGACGCTGACGGCGAAAAGTGGCTGGTCATGGATTATGACGGAGAATACGGAAGGCAGCTCGGATATGTGGTCGCCAGATATACCCATACCGATTCTTCTGTCGAATTCACTTATGAAGAGACCGAACCGGAAGAAAACGAAAATGTACAGACCGCCGAAGAAGATGAAGAGGCAGAAACGGTCCATGTGGAGGGAACAAATCCCAAGGTCACCATGGGCGGAGTGACGATCTGGGCGGCACGATCAGCGATCGCGCATGACGGCAATGCCAGCCTGAATGAGGAAAACTATGAAACACCGGGAGACGGTACGGCCTACGCCCTGATATATCCGGATGACGCCAAAAACTACAGTTCCCTTTCAAAAGCCAATATCAGCCTTCCTTCAGACTGGGACGTGACCCTCATGGATATGACACTGCAGGCGGACGGCGGCATCCTGCTGCGGTTCGGCCCAATCGACCCGGTCACTGTTTCCTTCGAAACAGATAACGGCAGCACGGTGACATCGCAGGTCATAACAAGCGGAACAACCGCTGCCGAGCCGGAGGCGCCTGAAAAGGAAGGGAATGCTTTTGCGGGTTGGTACGCGGATCCGGAATGTACCGTTCCCTTTGATTTTGACACAATGATCCGCGGTGACACTACCGTCTACGCGAAGTGGACAGAAAAAACACCGGACGAGCCTTCTGTAACTTTCTATACGATCACGTATGACCTGAACGGAGGCATTCTCGACGGCAGGACCGTTATTGTTACAGTCTCCGTCGAAGAAGGCAAAACGATCACCCTGCCAGAGCCGGCGCTTTCAGGATATACATTTGATTACTGGGAAGGCTCCCGCCATGAAGCAGGTGAAAGCTATAAGGTGACAGGTGATCATACGTTCACGGCCCAATGGAAGAAAAACAGCGGCTCCGAAGATCCGGATCAGCGCGCCGGGGAGGAATTCGACAATGATAAATCCCACGGCTCCCACGGCGGCTTCCGCGGCCAGCAGACGGAGGAACAGGCTCTTCACCCGGTCCCTCCGCTCCGCTCCCATGTTGAAGCCCACCACGGGGATGCATCCCGCCGCCATACCCACCACGATGGAGATGACGATCTGGAAGAACTTCATGACGATGCCCACCACGGCCATGGGGATCTGGGCGTACTGCTCCTGCCCGAAGACGGGATCCAGGGCGGAATACTTGGCTACCATGTTGTTGATGGCGGCCATGGCGGCGACCAGGGAGATCTGGGACAGAAAGGAGCAGAGCCCCAGAGTGACCGTGGCCTTCACGATCCGGCCGGAAGGGATAAAATCCCGGGCCGTCAGCCGGACGCTCTTCAGGCGCCGCAGATAGCACACGGCGAGGACGGCGGTGAGGATCTGTCCCGCCACGGTAGCCACGGCGGCTCCCATCATGCCCCAGCGGAGGCCGCAGATGAAGAGGGGATCCAGAATGATGTTGACGACGGCGCCGGCCAGGGTGGAGATCATGGCAAAGCGGGGGCTGCCGTCCGCGCGGATCACGGGGTTCATGGCCTGACCGAACATATAGAAGGGGGGTCACGGGGTTGACGCGGCCGCCGAAGAAGGTCAGAAGAGGCTCGGCCAGCAGCAGATACAGGGCGCAGAGGATCACGCCCGCGCCGACGGACAGGGTGACGGAATTGCCGAAGCTTTTTCTGGCCTCCCCGATCTTCCCCGCTCCCATGCGGATGCTCACGCAGGCACAGCACCCGTCCCCGATCATGACGGCTATAGCCAGCGCCACCACGGTCAGGGGGAACACGACGGTATTGGCGGCGTTTCCGCCCGATCCCAGGTAGGAGGCGTTGGCGATGAAGATCTGGTCGACGATGTTGTAGAGCGCTCCCACAAGGAGGGAGATGACGCAGGGGACGCAGTAGGCGCGCATAAGGCGGCCCAGGGGTGCGGAGGCAAGAAAGTCGGTTCCGCGGGTGTCGTTCTGATTCATGGCGATGTTCCTTTCCGAAAAAAGAAAAGGCGCAAATCCGGTAGTCCGGACTTACGCGCTTACGGCTGCTCAACTGACGGTATTATACCACGGCCGGGGTTCGATTTGCAAGGGCGAATCTGACGGAATCGGACGGGGGAAATCCGGAATCCGGGGGCGATTTGACGGTTCGGACATGGCGGAGGTCCTCCGGGGTCCCGCTTTCGTGAAGGGGGATGGACGGAATTGTAAATTCGGGAGAAAACGCGCGCATCCCATTGCAATCGGGGAAAAATGAGCGTATAATCAGGAAAGAGCATTCATAAATCCAACAGAAACGGAGAAAACCATGGCAGACAACAACGCGCCCAGGGGACGGAGACGCACCGACACCACCGTCCAGGGGCAAGACGTACACAAGCGGGGCGAAGGGCTCGGCACCGGTAAGGTGGGCTCCTCGTCCGGGTATCAGGGCAGACCGGGCACAACCGGGAACCGTCCCCAGAGCTCCGTCGGAACCAGAGCCGGGGGAGCGGGCGGTCTCATCGGCATCGTGGCCATCATCGCCGCGCTGATCTTCGGAGGCAAGGGACTTCTCGGCGGGCTGACCGGCGGCGGAACGACCTCCTCCACGGCCGCGGACGGACTCACCATGTCCTCCTCCTCGGCCATGAGCGGTATGGATCTCTTCAGCCTCTTCGGCTCCTTCGCGGCTCCCTCCTCCTTCTCCCAAGTTTCCGGAGCGGGCGCGTCCTCGGCATCCTCTTCCGCGGCCTCTGCGGCAAGCGGATGGAACACCTCCCCCAACACCACCGCCTCCACCGTGCCCACGAACGGCTGGGTCATGACGCCCAACACCGGCAAGCTGAACACGGCGGTGGACTCCGGCGCGCGGGCCAAGTACACCACCATCAAGGGCAACGGCCAGGACACCGTGACGCTGATGGTCTACATGTGCGGCACGGACCTGGAATCCAAGAACGGCATGGC
>CACYWX010000547.1 GCA_902778205.1 uncultured Ruminococcus sp.
CATGAGATTCCGGATCAGATAAAGGAAATCCGTCGTCAGAGGGAAATTTGAATCGTGCAGATCGAAGAGCAGGACCAGAGAGGTGATTCCGTCCTCCGATGTCCGTGCGAGAAGGATCGGATCGCTCCCCACGGAACAGACCGTGATCCAGTCGTCGGACGCCCGGGCGACGGTGTGTCTCGCAACCGAGACGCCGTCAAGCTTCATGAGCCGCAAAAGCCGCTCCTTCATGACACTGTCTGCCGCGGACGCAACAAGCCTTCCGGTCTCCTCTGAAACTTTCTTTGCCTCAATTCCTTCCGGCAACTTGTCCGGATTGATGAAAAGATACGCTCCGGCGGAGAGGTTCCCATTCGCCGCGGACGCGGGCCCGTCGAAAAACATGAGATCGTAATTCCCACGTACCGCCGACGCCGACACGCGAATCTGCCCTCGCTCAAGAGCGTTCAGCGCCGTCTCGAGATAGAATGGCGTCTCAGAGACGAGAAGTGTCTCACAGGGACGCTCGTTGTCCGGGAAATACACGAGCTCATTGTCCGCCTCAAACGCGTCCCCCGGTTTTATGGCAATCGACGCACAGAGGATGCCGTCAGCGTCCGAGGCGGGCAGGGAAAACCGAACCTTGACCGGGGTGTCCGCGTCACAGCGGATGTTTTCAGCGTCCGTGAGACGCCCGTCTAAGGACAGCCCGACAGCGATCACGGCGTCCTGCCCCCAGCTCGTGAGGTCAGCTTCGAGCGTGCAGCCGCCGTCACTTTCGCGCGTGACGCTGAGATCGGTCAGTGAGGCGTTCCATTCGCCCTCATCGAGCGAAACGACGGTCAAGTTTTCTGCCTTTTCCACCGCCTGATCCGTATAAACGATCACCTGTGCTTCCGGGTGCTCATAGCAAAACAGCTGTGCGAGCGTCATCGCGCCGGAAAGGGACGATCGCCCCCAGCCGCATGGGCATGCCGCAAGCGCTTCGGAGATTTCCTTGCGGGATGAAGATTCCGAAACGACCGTCCGCGCCTCCTCCCCCGCCGTCACAACGGTCACGGTATGCCCCCGGCCCGTCTCCTTCGCGAGATCAAGAATCATATCCAAAGCGGCGTCGTACCGAGTCAGCCCCGATTCCGTGACGGTGCGCATGCTGGCGGAAGCGTCCAATATGACGAAATAGTCCGCCCGTGCCTCCCGCGCGAAAACCGGACGCGCGGCGAGAAACGCCCCGCCCGCGACAATCAGCAGCTGCAGCGCGAAGACCAGCCACCGCTCAATCAGGGTGAAAGGCATTCTGCTCTTTATGAACCGGTCGCTGAGCCGCCAGATATAGCTCGACGATACCCGCCGGTTTTCATGCTTCGGCCGGATCAGCCAGATCAAAACGAGAACCGGGATTCCGAGAAGAAGCCACAGCCCCGCCGGATTCTGAAAACTCATATGTTTCCTTTTCTATCGTGCCAATCGGTTGTTTTTATCCACTTCAAACAGGATATGAAACTTCAAGGCTAACCCTTATCTTACCATCTCCGATCGGATCGCACCGCCAAAGAGGATTTGAGCCACAGGCTCGTCCGTCGTGCAGGTAAAAAAGCGGATCTGTCGCACATCACAGAAAGAGCGGATGTCGTTTTCGAGCCACAAACACGCCTCGGTGTATGCCCGGAGCCGCTGTTTCCCGATGTGCATCCTGAAATTCCGCTCGTCGTCCTCTCCCGCCGCCTCCGTGTCATGAAGCTGCAGTTTTCCTCTGAGCTCCGGAGCCGTCTCGTCCGGGGAGAGCACCCGGATGAGGCAGACCTCCCGTTCCCGGTTGAGGAGCCAGTCCACTGCACTCTTCCAGTCTCTGTCTGTCAGAAAGTCGGAGATCAGGAAGCTGATCCCGTCCCGGAAGCCCGGATCCGGACAGCGCGGCACGGACACGTCCATCATGGTGTCGCCGCCGCAGGTCAGGTTTCCCAGTATATCGAGGGCGAGGACCCAGCTTTCCCGGTTCGAAACCGCATCGGTCACCGGGCGGCATTCGTTCTGTTCCAGCGCATACCACGAGACCCGGTCCGACCCGCTCACCGCCAGATAGCCGAGGAGCGCAGCGAGACGAAGGGCGGTAAGGTGCTTTTCCGGTTTTCCCCATGCCATCGAAGCGGATCCGTCGATATAGATACGGTGATGCTGTCTGCGCTCGTCCGTGAACAGCTTCAGATACAGCTTGTCCGTCCGCCCGTATAGATTCCAGTCGATACGCCGCGGATCATCTCCGGGAATATAGGGGCGGTAGTCGGCAAATTCCATCGAGGAACCGTAATACGCGCTCCTGCGGTTGCCGCCGAACAACCCTCCCATCAACCTGCGGATATCGAGATCCCGGCTTTCGAGCAGCGCAACTGTTTTGTCGTCGATT
>CACYWX010000548.1 GCA_902778205.1 uncultured Ruminococcus sp.
TACGCGAGCTCACGGCAAGGCCGTTCGCACCCTACATCTTGCGATCGAAACCCATTCCGTTAGCTTCAGAGACTGAGAATAGCTTTATTCAGCGATTCCCTAAGTTTGCTGTCGCAGTAATAAAATCTCAGGTCAGGAGGACCACCATGAAAAACATCGGAAAAATCCTTGCGGGAATTCTTTCCGCTCTGCTCCTCGCATCCGCGGCATCCGTTTTTACCGCGTGCTCTTCTTCCGCTCCCGCCGGCCCCTCTGTCGGCACGAACTCTGCCGCTCCCGCGGAAACGGCGGATCACGGCACCCTGAACGTCTCCTTCCCGGTGGGCAACATCCGGGTGGCAATCAACATCCTCGCCCTGAAGCTCGGCTACTTCGCAGAGGAAGGCGTCACGATAGGAGAAGTGAACCTCGGCGGCCAGAACGCGCTGACAGCCATCAACGAAGGATCCGCCGAGCTGGATCTGCTCACCGCCGGATTTGTGCCCGATCTGCAGGCCATCGCGTCCGGATACGACCTCTGCTTTATCGCCGGAACGGCGGTGGAGGGCGGCGCGGTCATTGCCAAGAAAGGCTCCGCCGCGAACTATCAGAATGCCGGAACCATATTGAACATCGACGCCGTGAAACAGGCAAAGCTCGGTTTCGTCCGCAACGAAGCTTCGTGGATCGTCACCCGACAGTATCTTCTTGACCACGGTGTGACGGAAGAGGAAATCGCCGCGATCGAGAATGAAAGCTCCGGAAAGATCACCTATTACGGGGAAACTACGGAAACCGCTCTCGCCGTACAGAAGGGGGAGATCGAACTCGGATTCCTTCCGATGGAATACGCGCTTCTCTATGCGGACGCTTACGACTTTGAACTCGTGACATCGGCGCGGAAAAGCGGGAGGCGTTCGTGGCGTACGAAATCGCCCGTCTCCGCGCGTTTGAGTATTATAAACAGGGCGAGTCCGACGATGCCGTCCGTCAGAACGTCGTGAAAATCGTCTCCGACTACTCCGGCAAGGAAGCCGATTATGTAGACACCTACCTGTACGCGGGTGTAACCAAGTATTCGAACGATCCGAACGCGAAGGGCATCGCCTCCTATGTGACGGCGGCGTGGAACTCCGGCGCGCTGTCCGGGGCCGCGGTGGACTTCGGCTCCTATGACATCTCTCGGAACATCGACACGTCGGTGTACAAGGAAGCGCTTGACACAGTCCTTGCCCGGGATCCGTCGAACGCCGTTTTCAACGACCTATTGAACCTTTACAACAATTCGAACTGACGGAGCGGAGCCGCTATGGGAAAGATATACGAAAACGTCCTCGAACTCATCGGACACACGCCCATCCTCCACCTTTCAAAAATCGAGAAGGAAACCGGAGCGGAGGCTTCCATCTACGCCAAGCTCGAATCCTTCAATCCCGGGGGTTCCGTCAAAGACAGGGCTGCGCTCAACATGATAAACGAGGCAGAAGCGGAAGGCCTGCTCTCCCCCGGCGGCACCATCGTGGAAGGGACATCCGGCAACACCGGGATCGGGCTTGCCATGATCGCCGCCGTGCGGGGCTACCGGGCCGTCATCTGCATGAGCGAGGATACGGATCCGGTAAAGATCCGCATTCTCAAAGCTTACGGCGCCGAGGTGGAACTGACGCCGAAATCACAGGGCTTCGGCGGAGGGGGAGGACGGGCGCGGGAGCTGGCAGAGTCGATCCCGGGCGCGTTCCGTCCCGGTCAGGGGGAGAATCCCAACCACCCCGCCGCTCACTTCAAATGGACGGGACCGGAGATCTGGGAGGATATGGACGGGAAAGTGGATATCTTCGTCGCCTCCGTCGGAACCGGAGGAACCTCCCGCGGAACGGCAGAATACCTTCGTACACAGAATCCGGACGTGGTGATCGTCGGAGTGGAGCCGGCGGGTTCTCCCGTCCTCACAGCCGGAGAGCCGGGCAGGCACAAAATCCAGGGGATCGGCGGCGGAGCGATCTGCCCGATCACCGACCGGAGACTGTACAACGAGGTGCTCCGGTGTCCCGACGACGAAGCCTACCGCTTCGCCCGGCTTTGCCCGAAAACGGAAGGCATTCTCATCGGCATCTCGGCGGGCGCGGCTCTCTGGGGTGCGGCCCGCGTGGCTTCCCGGCCTGAAAACCGCGGAAAGAACATAGTCGTTCTCTTCCCGGACGGCGGGGACAAATACCTTTTGAGCGATCTGTACGACGATCCGACCGAACCGGAACAATCCGGGACTGAAACAGAAAAGGAGTA
Source organism: uncultured Ruminococcus sp. (assembly GCA_902778205.1). Lineage (GTDB taxonomy): Bacteria > Bacillota > Clostridia > Oscillospirales > CAG-272 > UMGS1696. Next base: position 2,263 of record CACYWX010000548.1, read on the forward strand.
ACCGAAATGGCCAAT
>CACYWX010000549.1 GCA_902778205.1 uncultured Ruminococcus sp.
GCCGATGATGAGCTCCCGCTGGCCCCGCCCGATGGGGACCAGGGCGTCGATGGCCCGGATGCCCGTGTGCAGGGGACGGGATACCGCCGCCCGGTCCGGGATGGAGGGAGCGGGGCACTCGATGGGGCGGCGTTCGTCGGTGAAGATCCGGCCTCCTCCGTCCATGGCCTGTCCCAGGGGATCCACCACCCGGCCGAGGAGCGCGTCTCCCACCGGCACGCCGGCGATCCGTCCCACCCGGCGCACCCGGGTCCCGCTTTCGATGTGCTCGTACTTGCCGTAGATGATGCATCCGATGCGGTCCGCCTCGATGTCCAGCACCATGCCGCGCTCGCCGTTCTCGAACTCCACCACCTCGCCGTACATGATGTCGGCCAGACCGTCCATCCAGCAGATGCCGTCGGACACGCTGAGCACCCGGCCCAGCTGGAATTCGCTCATGCCGTAGGACTGGGAGGACACGCCCTCCATCACCTGACGGAGCAGGGTTTCCTCATCCTCGTCGCCCCGGAGCGGCCGCTTTTCCAGCTCCCGGCTCATCTGATACAGACGGTCCTTCACGGTGAAGTCGTAGACGGTGTCGCCCACGCGGAACCGGAAGCCGCCGATGAGCTCCGGATCCTCCTTCACCCAGTAGGAGGGCTTTCCGCCGACCTCCTCCAGCATGGCTGAGGCCCTCTCCCCGATGCGGTCCACGATGGAGGACGGCAGGGGATACGCGGAGGTCAGGGTCACGTACAGCACGTCGTGCCGCTTGAGATAGGCCACGTCGCCGGGGGTGATCTCCATGCGGCGGACGATCTCGTCGGCGAACTCCGCTTCCCGTTCCCGGATGGCGGAGCGATAGGGCTCCTCGGACATGAGGGCGGCGGCTCGTTCCGAGACTCTGTCCAGCAGAGCTTCCCGGGCGTCGGCCAGCATCTCGCGGCGCAGGGAGAGGGTGATCTCGCCGGTCCGGCGCTTCAAAAGCTCCGCTTCCTCCTCAGCCCGGCGGCGGACGGCCTCCGTTTCGGCCAGGACCGAATCCGGCAGGGCGTCGGAAAAGGACGTCGGGACCGCGGGCAGCTCCGGCGCGTTTTTCAAAAGCTCTTCCGCCCGCTCCGCCTCGTCAAGACCCCGCTCGACGCGCTCCAGACGGTCGGAGAAGATCTTCCCGGCCATTTTCCGCCCGAAGACGAAGAGAATGGCGAAGAGGATCAGAAAATTGATGATCGCGTACAGGAATTCCATGTCAACTCTTCATCAGCGCGGCGAGAAAGGCACGGGCCAGCTCGTCCGCTTTGTCGTCCGCGGCTTTTTCCAGCGTCTTCTTTTCCTCCTCCAGGGAGAGGCGGCAGGCTTCCACGGCCCGCTCCTGCTCCGCGGCGGCGGAGGCGAGGACTGCGGCGGCTTCTTTCCCAGCCCGGGCTGCGGCTTCCTTTGCGAGCCGGTCGGCGTGCTCGGCCTCTTCCTCTCTGAACCGGGACAGGATCAGCATCAGCATCACGAAGCAGATCACGGTCCAGAGGAGCACGGGCAGCTGAATCGTCATGCCGGGCCTCCTCAGACCTTGGAGGCCAGAATGAACCCGATGAGCAGGCCGTAGATGGTCAGGGCCTCCATCAGGGACAGGGCGATGATCAGGGTGGAACGGATGTCCTTCGCGGCGTCGGGCTGACGGGCGATGCTCTCCATGGCGGCCTTGGCGGCCAGACCCTGACCCAGGGCGGGGAAGATGGTGCTCACCGCGATGGCGATGGCGGCGGAAAGGGCGATGATTGCGGAACTGTCCATAATAAATCTCCTGTATTGTGGGGTCATAAAGAATGCGGGATCTGCCTCATTCCGTCTCGACTGCCTCCTCCAGGTAGATGGAGGTCAGCATGGTGAAGACCACGGCCTGGATGGCGCAGAAGAGAAGGGACAGGACCATCATGATGACCGGCGCTCCGATGGGGAGCAGGTCGTAGAGGTTGTGGGTGACGGTCTCCTCGCCGAAGACGTTTCCGAAGAGACGCAGGGCCAGGGACGCGGGCTTGATGAACTCGTCCAGCACCATCAGGGGCAGCATGAAGGCGATGGGGCTGATGAACCGCCTGAAGTAGTGCTTCACACCGGCGCGCAGTCCGGCGATCTGGAGAAAGATGAAGGTGGACACGCCCAGCCCCAGGGTCACGGACAGGGAGGACGTGGGAGCGCGGAAGTATTTCGTCAGTCCCACCCCCGGGATCAGGCCGGAGTAGTTGGCGCAGATGATGAAGATGAAGAGGGAGCCGAGGAAGAAGAAGTACTTCCGGGTCAGATGCTTCCCGATGATGCCGGTGAAGAAATTGTCGAGAGCCTCCACGCCGGTCTCTATCATGTTCTGGAGCCGGCCGGGGCGCTCCTTCAGATTCCTTGTCACAAGGAGGGACAGCAGGGCGAGGACGGCC
>CACYWX010000550.1 GCA_902778205.1 uncultured Ruminococcus sp.
GACTTTTGGGATAAACCGGCCCGGAACGGATTGCTTTTGATCCGATGCCGTGCTATAATACGGACAGTCAAAGCTGTATGAATATGCAGGGAGGACCGCCATGAAACGACTGACCGCCGGACTGCTTGCCGTCTGCCTTCTCCTTCTGAGCGCCTGCTCCGCCGGAGGAGACAGCGGGGAAACGAATGCGCCCGATACGAAAACGGACGCGCCGACCGCTCCCGCCGCCGTCGAGGAAGCCGAAACCGAGGCTCCGGAGCCTGTGCGGGTATCGGACAGCCTTCCCGAGGGGCTGGAATTCGGCGGAGCGTCCCTGGCCTTCTACACTAACCCCTATACGCCCTTCGCCTGCAATCTGGTGGAGGACATGAACGGGGAGATGCTCAACGACGCCCGGTATCAGACCGAGACCGCGGTGGAGGAGAGGCTGAACGTGGCCCTCAGCGAGGACTACGGCGACCACGACCCATACACCTTCAACGGGCAGGTCCGGACCCTGATCCAGTCCGGGGACGGCACCTACAGCTACATGACCAACGAGGACTACATCATCATGCGGCAGATCCAGGAGGGATCCTTTTACGCCCTGAGCGACCTGCCGTATCTGGATCTGTCGGCGCCCTACTGGCTTCCGGACGCCACACAGCTCTACAACATCGGCGGCAAGGTCTGGTACGCCTTCTGCCCGCTGAACCTCTACGCAAATCAGAATACCAACTTCATCGCCATGAATCTGGACATCGCGGAGGACGTGAACATTGAGCCCCAGTACGACGCGGTGCGGGAGGGGACCTGGACCTTCGACCGGATGAGAGCTCTGGCGGAGGCCGCGTACATCGATCTGAACAACAACGGCATGGATCCGGCCGATCAGCTGGGCCTGAGCATCGACATGCCGGTGAAGAACGAATGGTGCGGCGTTCTGGTGGGATGCGGGAGCATGCAGGAGATCATCACCAAGGACGAGAACAACTACCTGACCTACGGCTATACGCCCGGCCTGGTGGACCGGCTGGAGCTGGCGTACAACCTATTCCATGATTTCAAGCTGGACATGGAGGGCCTGCCCTCCTTCTCAAAGAAGAAGGTCCTCTTCAGCTTCACCAAGCTGGAGATGCTCACCACGGCCTATCGGGAGGTGGACTTCAACTTCGGAGTGCTCCCCATGCCGAAGTACGACGAGGCGCAGGAGCGGTACTACAGCCGGACCTTCGACGCCTGCTGTCCCGTGATCCCCGTCACCTGTCCCGATCCGGACATGGCGGGCTCGGTGCTGGAGGCCCTGACCTGCGAGGCGTACAACACCACGCTCCCGGCCTACATCGAGACCGGCCTGCAGAACAAGTACGTCCCCGAAATGGCCGCCATCGTGCTGGAGAGCCAGACGGTGCTGGTGCCGGAGATCATGATGTTCGACCAGTACGGCAACTCCTCCTTCCATTCGTCCTTCATGGAGAAGCCGACCATGATGGCGGCGTCGGTGCTGGAGGGCAAGAAGAATTCCACCGAAAAGATGATCGCCCTCTTGAACAAGAAATACGCCAAGCTGATCGACGGATGAGGGAAGCCGTAGCCGATCCGGCGGCGGAGTGAGGGAGCTTTACGGGAGATGTGACATGAACAAGCGGAAGAGAACCATCACCTTCAACGCCCCGGCGGTGCTTTGGTTCGTGATCCTGTGCTTCGGGGCCATGGTCCTGAACGCGCTGACCGGCGGGCTGACCAACCGGCTCCTGTTTTCGACGTACCGGGCGTCCCTTCTGAATCCCCTGACCTGGCTCCGGCTCTTCACCCATGTGCTCGGCCACGTGAGCTGGCAGCACTTCATCGGCAACATGACCTACATCCTCCTGCTGGGTCCCATGCTGGAGGAGAAATACGGCTGGAGGACGCTCGTCGGCGTCATGGCGGTCACGGCGGGCATCACGGGAGTCGTCCACACCGTCCTGTTTCCGGGCGCGGCTCTCTGCGGGGCCAGCGGGATCGTCTTCGCCTTCATCCTGATGACCTCCTTCACCGGCTTCCGGGAAGGAGAGCTTCCGGTGACGGTGATCCTGACGGCGGCGGTCTTCATCGGCCAGCAGATGTACGAGGGGCTCTTCGTCCGGGACAACGTGTCGAACCTGACCCACATTCTGGGCGGCGCGGTCGGCGGCGTGACCGGGTACATGCTGAACCGGAGAAAGCGGTGACGCGGTCCGGTTCGTGAGACAGAGAAAAACGGGAGGTTGACCATGAGGCTTGTTTTTGTGCGGCACGGAGAACCGGATTACGCCCACGACTGCCTGACGCCGCTGGGGATCCTGCAGGCACGGGCCGCGGCGGAACGGCTGAGGGAGGAGGGGATCGTGAGGATCTTCACCTCTCCCCAGGGACGCGCCCGTCAGACGGCGGAGGCGGCGTCGGAGGTGCTGGGAATCGAGCCGGAGGTTCTGGAATTCATGCACGAGATCTCCTGGGGCTCCGTGGACGGGGAGGAGATCTTCGCGGACGGCCATCCCTGGCACGTCGCGGACGAGCTGGTGCGGACCGGCTGGGACCTGACGGAAAAGAGCTGGCGGGAGCATCCCTTCTATCGGAACAACCGGGCGGCAGAGGCGGTCCGTTTGGTGGAAGAGGGGACGGACCGGTGGCTGGCCTCTTTGGGCTACGTCCGGGAGGGGGCGTACTACCGGTGCGTCCGGGACGACGACGCGCAGACGACGGTGGCCCTCTTCAGCCACGGGGGTTCCTCCTCCGCGGCCATGGGGCACATTCT
>CACYWX010000551.1:0-1208 GCA_902778205.1 uncultured Ruminococcus sp.
GGCGGCCAGGAACAATGGGAGCAAAGGAGGAGAAAAGAAAGATGAATCCCGTGATATCGAGCCTGCGTCCTGACACCTGGCGCATCGACGACGGCGGCGTCCGGTTCTTTCTGCTGTGCGGAACGGAGCGTGCCCTGCTCATCGACAGCGGCATGACCGTGACAGGAGCCCGGGAGATCGTCGGAGAGCTGACCTCCCTGCCCCTGTCCCTGCTGAACACCCACGCGGACCGGGACCACACCGGCTCAAACGAGGAATTTGAGTCCTTTTACATGCATCCGGACGAGGAACCGCTGTACCGGCGGAGCGGAAAATCCGGGCGGATCCTGCCTGTGAGGGGCGGAGACGTCATTGACCTCGGCAGCCGTCCCCTGACGGTGGTGGAGCTTCCCGGACACACCCCCGGCAGCATCGGGATTTACGACGCCGTCAACCGGGTCCTCATCAGCGGGGATCCCATCCAGCAGAACGGCAATATCTTCATGTTCGGGGACCACAGGAGCCTTCCCCGCTATGTGGAAAGCCTGAAAAATCTCCTGCCCATGCTGGATCAAATCGACGAGATCTGGCCGTCCCACGCGGATCTGCCCGTTCCTCCCTCCGTGGTCCCGGTTCTGATTGAGAAGACCGAGGCCCTGCTCCGGGGAGAGATCGCCGGGGAGCCCTTCGAGATGCACGGCCGCACCGTTCTGCGCGCGGATCTCGGTGTCACGGGTATGCTGGTGGAGTGAATCAGGACGAAACAGGAATAAGAACAGGGCTGTCGCCTTCTCCCTTTTTCAGGAGTGAATGCGGCAGCCCGTGCTTTTCTTTTTTCGGAGAATCAAGCCCCCGGAGGTTCCATCCGTCAGCCCAGCGTGACGCGGAGGCAGTTGGCCCAGTCCGCGGGCAGGTTCTCGGGCAGCTCCACGGTGAGTACGCCGAAGCTCTGGGTGAATGGCACCTCGCCGACGCCCAGCAGGGACACCTTTGCCACCGTGTCGCTCTCGAAGGAGCGGATCACGGCGCGGCGGTCCTCCGGGGCGTGCATCATGAAGGCGTACACGTTGTTGTCCTTTGCTGTGAAGCGGTAGTCGGAGGCGGTCCACTCCACCCGGGACTCCCGGAACCCGTCGATGACGACACGGGACTCGCCCTCGCCGAACACCCGCCAGGGTCTCGTTCCGTAGACGCCCTCGGAGCAGACGGAGAACCAGCGGCCGATCTCC
>CACYWX010000551.1:1227-2375 GCA_902778205.1 uncultured Ruminococcus sp.
TTCTGCAGGATGTTCAGAAGCATGGTGCCGTTCTTGGAGATGATGTCCACCAGCATTTCCACGATGTGGCCGGGGGTCTTGTAGACCTGGCGCACGTCGTAGAACCAGTTGCCGATGCAGGTGTCGGTCTCCCAAGGCTGCTCCTGAATGCCGGGCAGCTGGCTCTTCTCGATGTCCAGAGTGCCCACCCGGAAAATCTTCTCGTCCCGGTTCTTCTGGGTGTATACGGCGTGGTTGAAGCCGAACTTCTCGACGGATTTGTTGTAGAGGTGCGCCACGGCTCTCAGCCCGTAGGAGAAGTCATCCGCGCCGAAGGGTAGCTCGCTGTCCGAATAGAGCAGATCCGGCGTGAAGCGGTCGATCATCTCCGTGACCGCCCGGAGCCAGTACTCCCGGAAGGCCTTGTTGGGCGTCAGCCAGGGCCAGTTCTGTTCGCTGTGCTCGTAGTTGTCGTGGTAGAAATCCCGGTAGGCGGGATCGTTGCCGTCGTAGGGGACGCCCGCATAGGGACCGGTCTTGTCTGCGCCCTTGTTGACAAACCACCAGGAAAAGGAGGCAGCCAGATGCTCCGTCAGGCCGAAGGGCATGCCGTATTTGTCCGCCGCGGCCTTCCAGAGGGCGCAGATGTCCTTCCCGGGACCGACCTTCACGGAATTGAAGCGGTTGACGGCGGAGTCGTAGTTGAAGAAGTGGTCGTGATGGGTCGCCTGCGCCACGAAGAAGCGCGCCCCGGCCTTGTGATACAGATCCATCAGACCCTCGGGATCGAAGTTCTCCGCCTTCCAGAGGGCGCAGACGTCCTTCCAGCCGAACTCCGACGGATGGCCGTAGTGGCGGACGTGGTAGCGGTACTGATCGGAGCCCTCGATGTACATGTTGCGGGCGTACCAGTCGCCGTACATGGGCACGGACTGGGGACCCCAGTGGCTCCAGATGCCGAACTTGGCGTCCCGGAACCAGTCGGGCGTGCGGTAGTTGTAAAGGGACTCGAAGCTGGGTTCAAATGCTGCGCTCATGGGGGATCCTCCCTGTTATAATGTTGGTTGAGGTCCTGCTGTATGGGTTCCGGTCTTACTGTACCATAACGCGCTCCGTAAGTCAAGGGGAAACACGGGACGGGAAAACGATGCGGTCTTCCGTCCGGCGCT
>CACYWX010000552.1:0-1487 GCA_902778205.1 uncultured Ruminococcus sp.
CTCCTCGAAGAAGGAGTCATCGCCCTTGGTCAGCTCGGTCCAGTTCTCGCCGTCAGCGGACACGGAGATGGTCCAGTCGCTGGGGCTTCTGCCGTTGTAGTCGGCGTTGTCGTTAGCAGTGGCCATGGTGAAGCCGTTGATGGTGTAAACGCCGTCCAGCTCAGCCACGGAGACAACCGGGAATTCGTTGGTGCAGAACTTGGTGGCGGTGTCGCCGTCCCACAGGTTCTCGGCGCCTTCTCCGCCGAAGCCGTTGGAGCCTTCGACGAAGGTGTAGGCGGTGATGACGTTCTTGCCGTTGGCCGCGGCGTTCACATCCGCGAAGCCCTTGGACTCGGCAGCGGGCTCTTCGGCGGGAGCGGGCTCCTCAGCGGCCGGTTCCTCGGCGGGAGCGGGCTCTTCCACGACGGGCTCTTCAGCGGGAGCTTCAGCCTCGGCGGGACCGCCGGTGAAGAGGTACTTGACTTCAAGCGGGTTCAGAGCCACGTTGTAGATCTCAAAATCGTCGATCAGGCCTTCGTAGTCGCCCCAGTTCCACCATGCGCAGAGCCAGGAGCCCAGTCTCAGGGAGTAGACCTGGTTGAGCTGCTCGGTGAAGAACTGCTCGGGAGTGCCTTCGCCGAACTGCGTGCCCAGGTTCATGCCGGGCCTCAGGACGGACTCGCCGTTCTTGTAGATGGCCATGTTGTTGGCGCCGTCGTTGTTGTACACAACGGTGACAAGATCCCACTGACCGGCGGTGGTTTCGTTCTTGGAGCCCTCAAAGTTGCCCGGGTCGTTCCAGAACCGCGGCACGATGCCGATGTCCTCGTTGCCGTCGGTGTTGATGCCGGACTGCAGGGAGTTCACCAGAGCGATGTCGGTATTCTTGAAGAGGTCGGTGTTGACGAGGCCGTAGGAGGTGCCGTTGGTTTCGCGGCCCTCGCCCTTGACCTTCAGCGCGTTGCCGTTTCTGCCGGGAACCAGCTCAGCGTTGTTCAGCTCGATGACGGAGGCGTCTTCAAAGTCGAGGACGTACACGGGGGTGTGATCCTCGGCGGTGTAGAGCTCTTCCACGGTGGGAGCCTTCTGGACAACGGTCTGCACCTTCTTGGTGTCGGCGTAGAGGTCGAACACGTCGTCCTCGGAGAGGGCTTCGTTCCAGATCTTCACGTCGTCGATGAGGCCCTGATAGTCGCCGTAGTTCCACCAGACGCAGGTCCATGCGCCGAGGCGGAGCGCGGTGGCGAATTCAAGCTCGAACAGGAAGCTGTCCATGTCGCCGCCGCCCAGAGGGGAGTCAGCGTAGTACTCGCCGTCCACGTAAGTCTTGATTCCCTCGGGAGAGTACACCACGGTCAGGAGCTGCCAGATGCCCTCGTCGGTCTTGTTGACGCCGCCGGAGACGTTGGCGGGGTCGTTCCAGCACCGGGGCGCGATGCCGGTCTCGGGCTGGTTGCCGTCGGTGTTCAGCGTGGTCTCAAGGGAGCAGACCGCGGAGATGTAGC
>CACYWX010000552.1:1568-2775 GCA_902778205.1 uncultured Ruminococcus sp.
GATCGGGGCGGTGCCGGACAGGGTCTGGCTTCCCACGTCGGTCTGGATCCACATGGAAACGGTGAGACCGTTTTCCCAGTTGGTGTTCTCGAAGAGGTCGGTGGTGTAGAGTGCGTAGGACGTGCGGCAGGTTCCGTTGCCCTGTCCGTTGACCTTCAGCACCTTGCCGCGGGTGACGTCGTCCACGATTTCGGTGTTCACGAACTCGAGGCCGGCCCCGCCGTCTTCGAAGTCGATGGCGATCACCGGATCATCCGCGTACACAGCCACGGACAGAAGAACGGCGAGGGCCACCGCGAAAACAATTGCGAGCTTTTTCATAGTGTTCCTCCAAATAAGATCGATCGCGAATTTGCATTCGGACTCAACTCATTTTACCCGATTGCCGGGCATTTGTCAATAGAAATTCTGAAAAAGGAGCGTTTTGGTTCAGAAATCAGCCCCCGGCGGAGTATTCGTCAAAGGACTTATAGATCTTCTCCATGTACTTGTCGAAGACCTTGTGGTTCTTCTGATAATAGGAAGCGATGTCCTTGGAGGGCGTCTCCAGCAGATACTGGATCCAGAACACCGGGCCCCATCCGCCGTACACATAACCGAAGTCGAAGATCCGGGAGTCCATGATCATGTCGATCATGGCGATGGATTCGTAGTCCCGGGCGCCCTTGTACTTCAGAGCGGTGTCGTAGTAGGCGGGGACTGTCTTCTTCCAGCTCTCCGCGCACAGGACCTCCAGAATGGTTCCGACGAACTCGGGATCCGTGATGCTGCGGACAACGGCAAGTCCTTCGTGACCGCCGTCCACGGAGGTGTAATAGGCTTCCTGGGCGGTGTCCCACTTCGGATAGGGGATGATGCCGTAGTCGAATTCCACTTCTCTCAGGGTGGAGGTGGCCTGGCCGAACATGCCGTCCGCGAACAGGGCCTGTCCGGGCTCGAAGGCGGTCATGGTCTGGTGGTTGACCTCAAAGAAAACCTGGTCCGTTTCGTAGTACATGTCGTAGAGCTTTTCCATGACCGCGACCATCTTCTCGTCGAAGTAGGAGATCTCGTAGGTGCCGTCCGGCTGCTGGGTGGCGATCTTCTTGCCCAGGGCCCAGAGGTAGGCGTTGGCGGCGGATTTGGTGGAGGTGGACAGCGCGTAGAGGTCGCCCTTGTCCCGGGTGCCGTCGCCGTTCAGATCCGTGTAGACGCCCGTGGACAGCTC